>CAZNHG010000379.1:0-3127 GCA_964572555.1 uncultured Devosiaceae bacterium
GCGAACATTCTTTCTGGTCAGGCTGATCTTGCAGGGCGAGCCGTGGACCCGCTGAGCCACCTGTTAGAGCCCGTTGCAGCTGACAAACTTAACAAATTCTGAATCCGTCTCTGTAACCCATTGATTTTCCATACCCGCCTGCATGTCCCATCGTGGGACACCCGTGTCGGCTTCCCCCGGCCCGCCGGGTCTGACATACTGCGGGCCAAACCAAGAACCGCGAGCAGCACATGGCCGAAGATCTCCTGCACGGGCACGAGCCGTCCGATTACGATGCCTCCTCGATCGAGGTGCTGGAGGGGCTGGAACCCGTCCGCAAGCGCCCCGGCATGTATATCGGCGGCACCGACGAACGCGCCCTGCACCACCTGGTGGCCGAGGTCCTCGACAACTCGATGGACGAGGCCGTCGCCGGCCACGCCAACCGGATCGAGGTCACGCTGCACGCCGACCACTCGGTCGAGATCCGCGACAACGGCCGCGGCATCCCGATCGACCCGCACCCCAAGTTCCCCGGCAAGTCCGCGCTCGAGGTGATCCTCTGCACCCTCCACGCGGGCGGCAAGTTCGGCGGCAAGGCCTACGAGACCTCCGGCGGCCTGCACGGCGTGGGCGTCTCCGTGGTCAACGCGCTGTCCGACGATCTCGTCGTCGAGGTGGCGCGCGAGCAGACGCTCTATCGCCAGCGGTTCTCGCGCGGCAAGGCGCTCGGCGGGCTGGAGAATGCCGGCAAGGTCAACAACCGCCGCGGCACCTCCATACGCTTTCACGCGGATGCCGAGATCTTCGGATCGAAGACCGTGTTCTCGGCGACGCGCCTGTTCAACATGTGCCGTTCGAAGGCCTACCTGTTCGGCGGGGTCGAAATCCGGTGGTCGTGCGACGAGGAGCTTTCCAGCGAGGACGTTCCCGCCCGGGCAAGCTTTCACTATCCCGGCGGCCTGCACGACTTCATGGAATCCCGGATCGAGGGCGAGACGCGCATCGTTGACGAAATCTTTTGCGGCAGCGTCGGCAAGCCCGGCGCGCATGGCACGACCGAGTGGGCCATCGCCTGGTATGTCGGGGAAAGTTTCACCTCTTCCTACTGCAACACCGTTCCCACGCAGGACGGTGGCACGCACGAGGCCGGCCTGCGCAACGCCCTGCTGCGCGGGCTCAAGAGCTATGCGGAGCTGACCAATAACAAACGAGGCTCGATCCTCACCTCCGAGGACGTCCTGGGGCATTGCGGCGCCATGCTGTCGGTCTTCGTGCGCGAGCCGGAGTTCGTGGGGCAGACCAAGGACAAGCTTGCCTCCTCCGAAGCGACGCGCATTGTCGACAATGCCATTCGCGACGCGTTCGACCACTGGCTAGCCGCCTCGCCCAACCAGGCAAGCAAGCTGCTGGACTGGGCTGTCGAGCGCGCCGAGGAGCGCCTGCGCCGGCGCAAGCAGAAGGAAATCGACCGTCAGAGCGCGACGCGCAAGCTCCGCCTGCCGGGCAAGCTGGCGGACTGCACCCAGTCCGCGGCACAGGGCGCGGAGCTGTTCATCGTCGAGGGTGACAGTGCCGGCGGCAGCGCCAAGCAGGCGCGCAGCCGTGCCAGCCAGGCCGTCCTGCCCTTGCGCGGCAAGGTGCTCAACGTCGCCGGCGCCAGCCGCGACAAACTTGCAGCCAACCAGCAGATCGGCGACATCATACAGGCGCTGGGCTGCGGCACGCGCGACCGCTACCGCGAGGAAGACCTGCGCTACGACAAGGTCATCGTGATGACGGATGCCGATGTCGACGGCGCCCACATTGCCTCGCTGCTCATCACCTTCTTCTTTCAGGAGATGCCGCAACTCATCGACAACGGCCATCTTTTCCTCGCCGTGCCGCCGCTGTATCGTCTCTCGCAGGGACCCAAGGTTCTCTACGCTCGCGACGATGCGCATCGCGAGGAGCTGATGGAGACCGAGTTCACCGGTCGCGGCAAGGTGGACGTGACGCGCTTCAAGGGCCTTGGCGAGATGCCCTTCGCTCACCTCAAGGAAACCACGATGAATGCGGACACCCGCACCCTGTTGCAGGTGCGCGTGATTGATGACAGAACGGAGACGACTGGTTCCGTCGACAAGTTGATGGGCAACAAACCGGAGTCGCGTTTCGAATTCATTCAGGCTAATGCTGAATTCGTGACCGAGATCGACATCTGAGTGACAAGTCCGGCTGGCAGGGTCCTCGTATAGTCCCGTATTAATGAAAACTGCCGATGATCCGTTGACTTGCGGCGTCTGATCGCTATGGTCCGCCCACTAGGAGCCACTCGCGCAATCTGTCGAAGCCGAACCCCCACCGTGGGTGAAACCCTTCCGTGGGTATCAAGAAAGAGTGGACGTATAAATTTGACCGAGAACTTCTCTACGCTTGGCCTCAGCGACAAGGTCACCGAAGCGGTAAACGCTGCCGGATACACGAAACCGACCGACATCCAGGCCCAAGCCATCCCCCACGTCCTTGAAAAGAAGGACGTTATCGGAATTGCGCAGACGGGGACCGGCAAGACGGCATCGTTCGTTCTGCCGATGCTCACCCTTCTCGAGAAGGGGCGCGCCCGCGCGCGCATGCCGCGTACGCTCATCCTCGAGCCGACGCGCGAACTCGCTGCGCAGGTGCACGAGAATTTCGAGAAGTACGGGATCAACCACAAGCTGACAGTCGCTCTGCTCATCGGGGGCGTGTCCTTCGAGGAGCAGAACAAGAAGCTCGACCGCGGCGCGGACGTCCTCATCGCGACGCCGGGGCGCCTTCTCGATCATTTTGAGCGCGGCAAGCTGCTGCTGACCGGTGTCGATATTCTCGTCATCGACGAGGCCGACCGCATGCTCGACATGGGCTTCATTCCCGATATCGAGCGCATCTGCGGACTGCTGCCGCCACGCCGGCAGACGCTGTTCTTCTCCGCCACCATGCCGCCCGAGATCCAGAAGCTGACCGGGCGCTTTCTCAACGACCCCGTCAAGGTCGAGGTGGCGCGCCAGAATTCGACCGCCGAGACGATCGATCAGAAGCTCTTGAAGACCGCCGGCAAGCCGGCAGACAAGCGCGCCGCGCTGCGCGACCAGATCAACGCGGCCGGTGACAAGCTGACCAACGCCAT
>CAZNHG010000380.1:0-3115 GCA_964572555.1 uncultured Devosiaceae bacterium
TCTCGAAGCGCTGGTGGATCTCCTTGAGCTTGCGGCGCAGCTTCCACTTGAGCTGCGGGTCGATCACGGTGAGCGGCTCGTCGAAGAGGATCGCCGAGACATCGTCGCGCACCAGCCCGCGGCCCATGGAGACCTTCTGCTTCTCGTCGGCGGTGAGGTTCTTGGCCTTGCGCTTGAGCTGCGCGGTCAGCTCCAGCACGTCGGCGACCTCCATCACCCGCTCGTGGACCCGGGCCTCGGGGGTCTTCACGTTGCGCAGCGGGAAGGCCAGGTTGTCGTAGACCGTCATGGTGTCGTAGATGACGGGGAACTGGAAAACCTGGGCGATGTTGCGCGCCTCCGGCGGCAGGGCGTTGACCCGCTCGCCGTCGAACAGCACGTCACCGCTCGACGGCTCCAGCAGGCCGGAGATGATGTTGAGCAGGGTCGACTTGCCGCAGCCGGAGGGCCCGAGCAGCGCATAGGCCCCGCCCTGGTGCCAGACGTGGTTCATCTCGCGGATGGCATAGTCCTCGGGCGATTGGGGGTCGGCGAGGTAGGTGTGGGCCAGGGATTTCAGGGTGATCTCGGCCATCTCACATGCCTCCCAGGTGGGTCGGGATATGCACCACGGCGCCCTGCCGGTCGAAGGCATAGACCTTGTGGGTTGGGAAGTAGAGCGTCACCGGGGCATCCACCCGAAACTCATGCACGCCCTCGAGATGCACCGTCATGTGGAAGCGCTCGTTGTGCACGTGCAGGAACGTCTCGGAGCCGCTGATCTCGGCCAGGTCGACGATCATCTGCACCTCGATGTCATCCTCGGCCCGGGGCGTGAGCGAGATGTGCGAGGCCCGAACCCCGAAACGGTATTCCCCGGGAGGCAGCGAGCGCAGGTCGTCGTTGATCGGGAAATGCAGCCGGCTGTCGAAGGTGACCTCGGCGCCGGAGACAATGCCGTCGATGATGTTGATCGGCGGCTCGGAGAACATCTCGGCGGTCAGGATATCCCGCGGGCGGTGGTAGACATCCTCGGTGCGACCGTACTGCAGCAGTCGCCCCTGGTGGAGCACCGCGGTGTTGCCGCCCAGGGCCAGGGCCTCGGCGGGCTCGGTGGTGGCGTAGACGGCGATGCAGTTGCGCTCGCTGAACACCGCGCGCAACTCCTCGCGGAATTCCTCGCGCAGCTTGTAGTCGAGGTTCACCAGCGGCTCGTCGAAGAGCACGATATCGGCATCCTTGACCAGCGCCCGGCCCATGGCGGTGCGCTGCTGCTGGCCGCCGGACAGCTCCAGGGGCAGGCGATCGAGGAAGGCCTCGATATGCAGCATCTCGGCGATCTCGCGGACCCGCCGATCGATCTCGCGCTTCTCGACCCTGGCCAGCTTGAGCGGCGAGGCGATGTTGTCGTAGACGCTGAGGCTCGGGTAGTTGATGAACTGCTGGTAGACCATCGAGACATTGCGCTTGCGCACCGAACGGCCGGTGACATCCTCGCCGTCCATCAGCACCCGGCCGCGGGTCGGGGTGTCGAGACCGGCCATCAGGCGCATCAGCGTGGTCTTGCCGGACAGGGTGCGGCCCAGCAGCACGTTGAAGGAGCCGGGCTCGAGCTCGAGGCTCACCCCCGCGATATGCGTATCACCGCCGACCACACGATCGATGTTTTCAAGGATCAGGGACATACAGTTCTCGGCTTTCGTTGTTGTTGACGGTATTCGGGAACGGCTGAGGGAACCCTAGCCGAGATTCGGATACCACCACAAATGTAAACAACCGAAAATCTGCATCGGCCCTAGCAAAACGCCAGCGTTGTGCCTACACACTGTTGATTAACATGCATTTAATGGTTGCATTGAACTTTTGTCCAAGACCATCGGCTGGCCATGCCGGGAAAGCACGTACGGGCAGTGAATGTTCGCTACTGATCGTATTCGAACATTAATAATGAATAATATTTAGTCTGGACTGACGCCAGCGCGGAGTCGCGCCGTGCGATGCGGAAAGGTACGGCAAGGTCGTGGCAGGGAGCGGCTGATTGCGTAACCCCATCAGGTCATTCACGGACAGCCCCCGCCGGCTGACCGGAGGTTGCTAATCCAAACTGGCATGAGGTCGATGCCAGTTGTACTGGTGCAGCCAGGCCGGCATACGCTGGCCTCGCTGCTCCGAGCTTCCGTAAGACCGCGCATAGGCGCACTCGCGCAGAGCGGTTTCTTGCCATTGGTCCGGGGCTGTAGGGACGGGTGCGCTTGTCCGGTATCCCCAGGCGCCGACACCGGTGGTGAAATATCCTGGACCGATAGCAGGCGCCGTTGTCGGTGTGCACCCGCGAGAAACGGGCTGCCAGCCATGGGTAAAAGCGTATGGCGTCCGATCGCGAGTAACACGCGCTCCAGCCGGTTTCATCGAGGTAGCGGGTGCCTCAGGCCACCCGCGAGTTCATGCCTCTGTCGAGGCGCTAGCCGTCTTGCGCAGGCTCCAGTAACGGCGCAGGACGGCGTCGTTGATGGCCCGCTCCAGCTCGAAGGCGCTGGGGGTGGGGCAGAACATCGTGACATCGAGACGCTGCTTGCCGATGTCTGTGGTGGAAAGGGTTACGCGAGGGTGGGGTTCGGCGATTTCGATACCGCTGCGCTTCCTGATCAGCGCGCTGTAGCGTTGGGCCAACTCAGCATGCGGGACGTGCAGCGTCGCCACCTCCTCCTCCAGTGCCGGCAGCGCCAATCGCATGTCCACGTCGGGCTCCAGGACAACACGGACTTCAAGATATACCCACTTCTTGAAGAAGTTCTGGTTCTGAACCGGCGTGGTCAGGAAAATGCTGTTGGGAACCACGATGGTCTTGCCCGAGTATTCAAACCGTCCCACCGGCCCGCCGATCTCCTGTAGGGTCGTTGCCAGCATAGTCTCGTCGACTACCTGACCGCGCAGGCTGCCTATCTCGACCCAGTCACCGATCTCGAAAGGCTGGTTGACAACGCGCAGGACCGTTCCCGACAAGCAGAGGATCAGCTCCTTGGTCGCGATCACCAACGCCACGGCAAAGGCAGTGATGGACAACGCGAAGACATGCAGGGAAGGCAGCCAGATCAACACCAGGCCGGCCAGTGCGAGCACCACCGTGGTGTTTCGA
>CAZNHG010000381.1:0-3082 GCA_964572555.1 uncultured Devosiaceae bacterium
CGCGAGCTCTCGAACCAGGGCATCGAGGCCGCCGACATTCCGGTCGTCGCCTTCTCCGTGGGCGAAGAGGAGCTTTCGGGCTTCGACACCGCGCCGCTCGTGGGTCACATGTCGGCCTGGAACTACTTCATGAGCGTCGATACGCCCGAGAACGAGGCGTTCATCGAGAACTGGCATGCGTTCATCGGCGATGAGGACCGCGTGACCAACGACCCGATGGAAGCCCACTACATCGGTTTCAACCTCTGGGCCAAGGCGGTCGAGGAAGCCGGTACCACCGATCCGGACACGATCATCGATACGATTGTCGGGTTGGAGGTGCCGAACCTGACCGGCGGAACGGCGAAGATGCTGCCGAACCACCATATTACCAAGCCGGTTCTTATCGGCGAGATCCAGGACAACGGCCAGTTCTTCACAGTCTGGCAGACTGACGATGTGGTCGCCGGTGACGCCTGGTCGGACTACCTGCCGGAGTCGGCGCCGCTCAAGGCTGACTGGACCGACCCGATCAACTGCGGGAACTACGACACCGAGACGGAAACCTGCGGCTCCACCGAGACCGCATCCGCGGAGTAACCGCTTTTCCTCAAGCCTGGCGGGGGCGGTACGCCGCCCGCGCCTCCTTCGCGCCGCCCGGCGGCGCCCGCACGCCACGCAACGAGAGCGAACCGATGCGCATACCGAAACCCCTTCGCCTGTTCGCGGTCCTTGCCGCTCTTCTGGCCGCCCTCGCCACCGGCGCCCAGGCGCAGGAGCAGGAGCCCGCACCGGCCGAGGGCGGCATCGCGGCCATGATCACCGCGCTCGGCTCGGCCAATCTGAGCGAGCTGCAGCAGCTCGTCTCCGACCTCACCGCGACCGGCAACCCCGCCGTTGCCCCGGCGCTGCGGGCGCTGGGAGACGGCGATCTCTACCTTAACGACGACACCGACGCGGTCGTCATCGTCGACCGCAACCGCATGTACGATCCACTGAGCGGCGAGCAAATCGCGCCTGTGGGCGACAACGAGCTTTCCAAAATCCGGGTCAACAACAGCCTGCGCGTTGCCCTGAGCACCGCCGTGGGCGAGTTGACCCTGACGAGCGACGACATTGCGACGCGCCTGAGCGCGGCGCGGTCGATGTTCGATTCCGCCGACGACGGCAACCTCGAGCTTCTCAACACCGCGCGCGCCGAAGAATCCGACCCCGCTGTCTAGTCCGCGATAGACCAGGACTGGGCTGCCTCAATCCTGCAGACCGTCACCGGCGAAGAAGATACCCAACAGGCCGTGGACTTCCTCGCCGCCCGCGGGGATCGCGCGGCGATGGCCGTTCTCAACGGCGCCCTCTCGCTCGCCGAGGAACCGCAGGCCGCCATCATCGAAGACGGCATTGCCGGTATCGAGCGGTCACTCGCCATGTGGGAAGCCGGGCAGAACGTGTGGTACGGTCTGTCGCTCGGCTCGGTGCTTCTTCTCGCCGCCATCGGGCTTGCCATCACATTCGGCGTGATGGGCGTGATCAACATGGCCCACGGTGAAATGGTCATGCTGGGCGCCTATGCAACCTTCGTGGTGCAGGATGTCATCCGCACCTCGGCGCCGGGGCTGTTCGACTATTCACTCGCCATCGCGTTACCGGTCGCGTTCCTTTCCACCGCCCTGATCGGCATCGCCATTGAGCGCGGGGTCATCCGCTGGCTCTATGGCCGGCCGCTCGAGACGCTGCTGGCGACCTGGGGCATTTCGCTTCTCATCCAGCAGGCGGTGCGCACAACCTTCGGGCCGACCAACCGGGACGTCGGCAACCCGTCATGGATGGCCGGTGCGTTCGAACTTGGCGGGCTCAACATCACCTGGAGCCGTATGTGGATCGTGGTGTTCGCGCTCGTCGTGTTCGGCATCCTACTGCTCCTTCTCAAGCGCAGCGCCCTGGGCCTGCAGATGCGCGCCGTCACCCAGAACCGGCGCATGGCCTCGGCCATGGGCATCCGCACGCCGTGGGTCGACGCGATGACCTTCGGGCTCGGCTCCGGTGTGGCCGGCCTCGCAGGCGTCGCGCTGAGCCAGATCGACAACGTCTCCCCGAATCTGGGGCAAAGCTACATCGTCGACAGCTTCATGGTCGTCGTGTTCGGCGGCGTCGGCAATCTGTGGGGTACTCTGGTGGGCGCCTTCACGTTGGGCGTGGTGAACAAGTTCCTCGAACCCTTCGCCGGCGCGGTGCTCGCCAAGATTCTCATCCTGATCTTCATCATCCTGTTCATCCAGCGCAGGCCACGCGGCCTGTTCGCGCTCAAGGGAAGGGCCGTTGATTCATGATTACCCGGACACTTCTGCGCGCATTCGATGGCAAGACGTACTGGGTGGTGGGCCTTCTCGTTCTCGCCGCCATCCTGGTACCGGCCTCCAATCTCGCCCTGCCCGTGGGGCATCCCCTGCGCGTGCCGAACTATCTGGTCCCGCTTCTTGGCAAATATCTCAACTACGCCATGCTGGCGCTGGCCCTCGATCTCGTCTGGGGCTATTGCGGCATTCTCTCGCTGGGCCACGGGGCGTTTTTCGGCCTGGGCGGTTACGTGATGGGCATGCACCTGATGCGCCAGATCGGCGACCGCGGCGTTTACGGCGATCCGGTTCTGCCCGATTTCATGGTGTTCCTGAACTACGACTCCTTGCCCTGGTACTGGCACGGCTTCGACATGTTCTGGTTCACCGCCATCATGGTGATGGTGGTACCCGCGATCCTCGCCTTCGTTTTCGGCTGGCTCGCCTTTCGCTCGCGCGTGACCGGGGTTTATCTCTCCATCATCACCCAGGCCCTGACCTACGCGACGATGCTGGCCTTCTTCCGCAACGAGCTGGGCTTCGGCGGCACCAACGGGCTGACCGACTTCAAGGATATTCTTGGCATGTCGCTGCAGGCGCCTAGCACCCGCGCCGGGCTGTTCGCCGCCTCGGCCATCGCACTTGCTGCCGGGTTCATCCTTTGCGCCGCCATCGTGAACTCCAAGCTCGGCAACGTGATGATCGCGGTGCGCGACGCCGAGAGCCGCACCCGCTTCCTCGGTTACCGGCCCGAGAAGGTCAAGCTCTTC
>CAZNHG010000382.1:0-3076 GCA_964572555.1 uncultured Devosiaceae bacterium
CGGCCCGTCCCCGCGAAGCGCTCGTGTGCACCTCCGCTCGACCGCGGGAACGTGAGACAAAGAATACGGGACCTCAAAGGGACGAGGATAGATTCATGCAAACGCCCGGGTGACGGGCTCCCTGAGCACCGCACACCCGCCTCCCCCTATCTCCACCGAAGCAGGGGGATGCGCCACACCTGCCGACCAAACCGGCGCTCCCGGTTTGTGAATCGCCCCGCGCGACGGTAGAACAGGGAAAACTGGCTTTGCGGGGTGAACGAAATGGTGCTGGCCGGCTCTCTGGTGCCGATCCTGGGGTGGGTGCTCTACACGATCGTAGCATCGCGGATCGAGCGGGTGCGTCCGTCGCTGTCGATCATCATGAGCAATCAGCGCCGGCGCTGGGTCGAGAACGCGGTGCACCGCGAAAGCCCGCTCGATGCCATCCTGTCGGGCAACCTGATGAGCGCGGTCTCGTTCTTCGCCTCGACGACGATCCTCATCATGCTGGCGCTGTTCGCCGTGTTCGGCCAGCTCGGCACGGTGGTGAGCGCCGTCAACGAAATCCAGCCCAACCGGACGATATCGGTCACCGAGGTCGAGCGGCACGTGGTGATCGTGCTGCTGATGTTCGGCATGGCCTTCATGTCGTTCACCCTGTCGATCCGCCAGTTCAATCACTTCTGCATCATGCTCGGCGCCGCCGACCACGCCGAACAGAGCGATCCCACCGAAATCCGGGTCATCACGGCTCTCAACACGCTCGGCGCGCGCAATTTCAACCAGGGTATCCGGGCCTATTATTTTTCGATCGGCATGATCGCCTGGTTCATCTCGCCGTTGGCCGCGATGGCGACGACGGTGCTCGTGTTCGCCGCCATACTCTATCGCGAGTTCTTCTCCCCCTCGCGCAACCTCGTCGCGGGGCTCAAGACCGAGTGAAAGCCATTGCCATGATCCGCTACGCACTGCCGCTCCTCGCCATAATCGCCCTCACCCAGCCGTCCGCCGCGCAGACCTCCTATGAACCGGAAGACGCCGAGCGCCTCGAGGCGTGTCTTGGCGCAGCCGGAACGGGAGGCGGCACCGAAGAGGAGCGCGCCTGCATCGGCGTCGCGTCGCAGGCCTGTATCGACGCCTCGGAGGAGAACCAGACCACTATCGGCATGGTGGAATGCACCCTGCGCGAGCACCTGTGGTGGGACGAAAGGCTCAACGGCGCCTATGCTGAACTGGAACGATCGCTCGACGAAGGCGAATTCACCGAGCTGCGCAAGGCCCAGCGGGCCTGGCTCGCCTATCGCGAGGCCGACTGCGGCTTCCAGTACGACTACTGGCGCGAAGGCACGATCCGCACCATCTTCGCCGCCTCCTGCCAGCTGCAGACGACGGCCGAGCGCGCACTGGCGCTCGAGGAGTACGTCGCGTGGACCGAAGGCATGTGAGCCCTACGACCGGTTGCGCATGAACGCGACCGTCTCGCGATAGACCGGCGCGAGAAAGCGAAGAACCGGAAAGAGCGACAGCAGTGGCGTGACATGCCCGCGCCAGCGATAATGCCGCTCGACGACCGGCTGGCCCGCCGCGCGCAGGCGCGCCGCCAGATTTTGCGTATTGTAGAGCCCGCAAGTCGTGTCACGCGTGCCGTGACCGAGATAGATCGGCGGCACCGGCGGCAGGATACGGTTGACCGGCTGCGTGCTCCGGGGGTCCGGGGCCTGGCCGAACGCGGCTATGCTGGCCGGCACGTCGAATGGATAGAAATCGTAGGGGCCGGAAACCCCGACCACCCCGCGCAGGCGCGGGCCGAAATCCGGCGCGCCGTAATCGGGACCGGCAAGCCCCAGCATCACGGCGTTGTAAGCCCCCGCCGAGTGCCCCATCAGGAAGATGCGCTGCCGGTCGCCGCCGTGCCGGCCGATATGATCGTCGATCCAGTCGAGCGCCAGCCCGCCGTCCACGAGAAAATCGGGATAGTGAACCTCGGGCACGAGGCGATAATCGGCAATGACAGTGACGAATCCCGCGCCCGCATAGGCGTGCCCGGCAAAGCCATAGTCGGCCTTCGTCCCGCTGTCCCAGCCGCCGCCATGGATGAACAGCAGCACCGGCGCGCGCTGGGCCCGCCCGCCCGGCTCGTAGATGTCGAGCCGGTGCCGCGCATGCTCGCCATAGGCCACGTCGCGCACCACGCGCGCCGCTCCCTTCAGGCGCGGGGTCAGCAGTTCGAGCCAGTTGAGCGCGGAGCGCCGGCCTACCACGGGACGACGTCGATTTCGGGCCAGACGGACTTGGCCCGCGCGCCTTTTGCCGCGTGGGTGTCCCGGTTGTCGTTGACGTAGTTCGGCGTGATGCGGAACGAGAACATGTCGTCGAGTCCGTAGGGCGCATACACTTCCAGCGAATCGTCGTCGAGAAGCCGCAGCCCCACGCAATGCGTCTTGCTGGCGAACCCGTCGATGGCGCTGCGCGACGAGGTGATCGGCGCGCAGTCGCGTCCGAAATGATCGCGGTACCACAAGG
This sequence comes from uncultured Devosiaceae bacterium, assembly GCA_964572555.1. GTDB lineage: Bacteria > Pseudomonadota > Alphaproteobacteria > Rhizobiales > Devosiaceae > CAZNHG01. The sequence goes on from CAZNHG010000382.1 coordinate 2,506, forward strand.
GCACGCGCGCCTGGTTGCGGATCTGCACGGGCGCCGGCAGGTGCGATACGAGCGGCCGGGCGCGCGTGATCACCAGGTCCTCTGCCTCGTAGGAGGTGTCGGCGGGATCGTAGTAGAACACGTCGATGTCGTTCACGCCGGTCATGGTGCGCCGGCCCGTGAGGTGGTTCCACACATTGTTGTAGACCGCACCCGAAACCACCCACCAGTCGGGCAGCTTGAGCTGGCGAACCCGGCGCAGGATATCCATGAGAACCGGTTCGCCGCGCACGATCTCCTCGAGCGCGCGCCGCTGCTCGTTCGCCGGTCTGCCTGCGTAGCGGAGATGATCCATGGGGTCGAATCTAGTCGATTCCGGCCGGGGCGTGAACATGCATGCGACGGTACGGAAGCGGCGAATCTTTGATTGGCCCTTTCGGGCGACCCTCACCCCTGGCCCCTCCCCTCAAGGGGGAGGGGAAGAGGTTGCGGCCACGTTTTCCCTCCCCCTTGAGGGGCTTCGATCCGTCCCGAAGGGCCGATCAAGCAAGCAGACTCGCCCCCTACTCGTCCGTATCGTACCCGCTCATTT
>CAZNHG010000383.1:0-3043 GCA_964572555.1 uncultured Devosiaceae bacterium
AGCCAGACATCCAGCCGGCTGCCGAAGGCGGCACAGCGCAAGGCGAACAGCGACGCATTGCGGCAGCCCAGCGGCTCATCGGCGAGTCGCTCGGGGGGCAGGTCTGGCGCCGCCAGGGCATGGAGCAGCAGGGCGCGGTCGATGGGGTGGCGTCGCCGACCGTGCTCCCAGGCCCACAGCAGGCGCTCCGGGCTCAGTGCCATCATGACGTCATGCCGGCTCGGTGAAGCTCGGTTCGGTCGGTTCGGTCACGTCATAGTCGCGCTCCCAGCCCTCGTTCTCGAGCTTGAGGGTCTGGATGGCGACGGCGTTGGCATTGGCGTCCAGCTCGGGCAGGGCCTGGTACTCCGAGACCCAGCAGCGGAACACCTTGTAGGCGAGCGCCAGTTGGCCGGCCTCGTTGTAGACCTCGATGATCAGGTCCTTGCGGAAGTCCTTGAGCGAGACCTCCGCGCCCAGGCCCGCGCCGAAGTTCCACACCTTGTTGGCCCATTGTTCGAACTCGACGTCGTGGGTGACGCCGCGCTCCAGGGTGATGGCCTCGTACTTGGTGCGCCCCGGCGACTTGCGCGAGGTGGAGGGGTCGCCCCCCTCGCGGTGCTCGACCAGCTCGGTGCTGCGCTTGAGCGCCCCGACCTTGCTGATGCCCGCCACGTAGCGGCCGTCCCACTTCACGCGGAACTTGAAGTTCTTGTAGGGATCGAAGCGCTGGGCATTGACGCTGAACTGTGCCATGGGTGTGCCTCCTTACACCTCGAGTTGACCGGCCATCTGCTGGATCTGGATGACCACGAATTCGGCGGGCTTGAGCGGCGCGAAGCCGACGAGGATATTCACGACGCCCCGGTCGATGTCGTTCTGGGTGGTGGTCTCGCCATCGCACTTGACGAAGTAGGCCTCGCGGGGGCTGGCGCCCTGGAAGGCGCCCTGGCGGAACAGGGTCTGCATGAAGGCGCCGAGATTGAGGCGGATCTGGGCCCACAGCGGCTCGTCGTTGGGCTCGAACACCACCCACTGGGTGCCGCGATAGAGACTCTCCTCGAGGAACAGCACGAGGCGACGCACGGGAATGTACTTGTACTCGTCGGCCTGGGCATCGGCGCCGCGCAGGGTACGGGCGCCCCAGATGACCCTGCCGTACACCGGAAAACTGCGCAGCGCATTGATGCCGTCCGGGTTGAGGGTGCCGTTCTCGATGTCGTTCATCGGCGCGCTCAGGCCGGCGGTACCGTTGAGCGTGGCGTCGATACCCGCCGGCGCCTTCCAGACGCCGCGCGTGGCATCGGTACGGGCATAGATTCCGGCGATGGCGCCGGAGGGTGCCATGGCCCGCTGGCGGAAGGCATCGAGCGGGTCGGCGGCGACGATGGCGGGGAAATAGACCGCCGCATTGCGCGACTGGGTAACCGCGTTGGCCCAGGCGGCGATATTGGTCAGGTCGCGGCCGGCCACCGCATCGACGATGTAGAAGGCGCGTTCTTGTTCACAGAGCGCTACCGCCGCCTGGATCACCGGGTCGGCCTGGGCCTCGGGCAGGTCCCGCGTCTCGGGAATGCACAGGATGTTGAACAGGTCCACGTCGCGCAGCGCGTAGATACCGCTCTTGGCGGACGGGCTTCCGATCAGTTCGGTCGCGCCCCCCTTGCTGCCGTCGGCGCCCGGCGTGGAGGGTACGACGTCGGCTACCTCGTCGGGACGGTGCTCGGCGGCGCCGGTGAATTCGCGCCCGCCGTTGGCCAGGCCAAGGCCGATGGTCGCCGCCAGCCCGCCGAAGGCGCCGTTCGCCGCCACCACCGTCGACGATGCCCCCGTGGCCAGCGAGGCGAGGCGCAGGCTTCCCGTGCCGCTGGTGTTGCCGTCGAGGCCCGACTCCTCGGCCAGCAGTCGCGCCGCGAGGCCGGCGTCGTTGATCGCCGTGTTCAGGGCCGTGACGAGCCCGCTCATGTCGCCCGGGGTGGCGGGCAGCGTGAACGAGAACGGCGTGTCGCCGTCCACCGTGCCGGCGATGACGTTGTCGCCGACGGTGAGCGGGAAGGTGATCGCCTGGCTCACCGCGAAGCCCTGGTTGGCATACACCAGCCCACCAGCCTCGGTGACCCGGATATGCTGGGAGGCGTGGTTGACCACCGAGGCGACGTAGTCGGCCGACTGGGGATTGAGATTGAGGTTGCGATGCGTCTCCAGCGGCACCAGCTGCGAGCCGCCCCCCGACTCGACGAGCTGCGAGACGATGAGGTTGAAGTCGGCATCCGGATTGCGTGTGCCGGTGTGCGTGACCTCCAGGCGCAGCGCATTGGCCCAGGCCCCGGGGCTCGCGGCGGCCACGTCGAGCACGGTGCCGCTGCCGTCGGCCAGTTCCCAGCGCGCCTCGCCATGCCCGCTCGCCACCCGCACCACGTAGGCTTCGGTGCCACCGTTGGTGAAGAATTGCCGCACCGCGTATGACACCGGACTGTCGCGGTGCAGGCCGCCGTGGCGGCGCTCGAAGTCGGCGAAACTCGTGATGTGCTGCGCCACGTCGGGCGTGCCCTTGGCGGTAAAGCCGACGAAGGCGGCAATGGAGGTGGCGACGCCGTTGATGGTACGTACCCCACTGGGGATTTCTTCGATATAGACACCGGGATACGTCAGGGAAGATGGCATGACACGAATCCTCTGCAGGGCAGTGCATGACGCGATTTGCAACGGGTTACTCCGGCGCCGTAGTCCGAAAACGGTACCGATCCTGTGCTGCGGTGATTACTTTTCTCAACTTAGACCGGCGTATCCCGGTTTGCCATGACGCGGCCAATGAATTTCCTCGGCCAGCCCTTGAGGCGACCGATTGGCATCGCGTGGTATTGAAGAAAGGCCATGCAGAACAGTGCGATAGGCGGGTGGATCGGCTTCGAAACTGGTTGGCGAATGCGGTGCTCCCTGGACTTGCCATTTTTATATGAGGAGATTCATATAAAAGTTGTCTTTATTAGTATTTTATTTTTAATGCCAAAGGATGAGACGGTCCTTACTACGGGGACAAGGCCGGGTGCCGGCAAGGGTTTTT
>CAZNHG010000384.1:0-3025 GCA_964572555.1 uncultured Devosiaceae bacterium
AACTGTTCATGCTATCGTCGTCATACCCCTTGCAACGGGGCGGGCCATACGTTTTTTATATGTGAAGCCTTCCTTGCACAGGAACTTCGACAGGTTCGACGGATCGACCGTGACGCCGTGCTGCACCTCCAGCCAGCCAGCCAGGTCCGGCATGGTGATGTCGGGCTTGGCGGTCACCTTGTCGATGATGGCGTTCCGATGCGCTGCGAGCTTACCCGATCCTCTGGGACGGCCCTGCCTGGCCGGCGCAACCGAGCCGGTGGTTCGATACCGATCCTGGATCCGCACCGCCGTCGAAGGCGCGACCTCGAACCGCGCCGCCATCGCACGCCGCGACTGGCTCGCCTCGACACCGCGCACAATCCGCTCCCGCAGGTCTGATGAAGTCGGCTTTCCCATGATTCGCACCTCCGGCGGTCATGGAATCACACTTGCCATCACGCCGGAACCTCTCGATTCATCCTTCTCGCCCGATGCTCTAGTAGCCGCCGAAGCCGGGGCCCAATGCGTTGGCCGCGGCCACGGCCGCCGTGCGCTGGTCGGGTGTCGCCGCCGCCTTGGCCTTTTCCAGCGCCTCGTGAATCTGCGGCGCCTCATCGCTTCCGGTGGCATGATGATCGGCTACGGTAAGCCACATCAGGCCCTTCACGGGCTGTGCATCGATCCCTTGCCCGTTGAACAGAATCTTTCCCAGCTCCGCCTGGGCACTGGCGTGCCCCTTGCGGGCCGCCAGCGAGAGCCAGCGGGCCGCCTGGATCGGGTTCACGCCCAGTTCGTTCTGGGAAAGGTAGAGTCTGCCGACCCGATACTGCGCCTCGGCGTCACCGAAATAGGACGCGGCATGGATCAGGAAACGGTGCGCGCGCACGGAATCGGCCTCGATTCCCGCGCTCGGCAGTCCGTCGCGCAGATAGTCGCCGACCTTGACGAAGGACTGCGCAACGATATCCGCATCGAGGGATTTGGGCGGCGTGTTGGCGTTGTCGTTGACGATCTGGGAGAAGTAGCTGAATGCCTTCACCCGGTCCTTCTTCACGCCTTCGCCGTTCTCGTACATGACGCCCAGCCGCCACATCGCCATGGGCTGCCCGGCCGCGGCCGCACCTTCGAGCGCCGCCACCAGTTCATCGCGCGAGACACCGCCGCCGGCGCCGTCCATCAGGTTGGCCATACCCAGAGCTGCGTCCGCCGCGGTCTGTGCCCGCGCGGGAACCGTCGCCACGCCCATCACAAGGGCTGCGGAGAGGGCAATGGATGCCGTAACACTCGCAAAACTACTTGTTGGCCGCATGAAACCTCGTCTCGCCTTCGCGGCTTTGCCTGTTACGGGCGGACAGGTGGCAGCATACGCGGGTGCCTGCCAAAGCCCCCGGATCCGATGCCGGATCACCGTATGCGCGAAGTCGTCATTGCCGCCCATGTTTCTTTCATCCCCGTTGTTCGGGTCCGTCGCATCCCGCGCGAACGCAGGACACCAAACCGGACCGCCTTCCGGAGCTTTGCAGGCGGATTCTGTCGGAGTGCGCAAGCGCCCGGTCACTTCCGGTTGCACTTGTTTCCCGCGTCCGCCTATCTCGAAATATCGGTTTCTTTTTAGGTGACATTGTGGCGAACAGCCCCAGGCATCCACCACAGACTCAACGGGACACCCCTGTTTCCGGTCAAATGTTGCACAAATGCCACGTAGTTGTCCGCGCGGCATTCGTGCATCCGGGAAACTCTAGCTCAGCCTGTCGAGGGCAGCGCTTATGCGTTCCTTGCGACCCTGGGCCTCGTCGCGCCGGGCCTGCTGTTCGGCCACCACATCCTCGGGCGCCTTGGCGAGGAACTGCTCGTTGCCCAGCTTCTTGTCGATCTTGCCGATCTCGTCGTCCAGCTTGGCGATATCCTTGGCCAGACGCCCCTTCTCCGCTTCGAGGTCGATCACATCGCCCAGCGGCAAGACGAAGACCGCCTCGCCGAGCACGAGTTGCGCCGAGCCCTGCGGAATGGTGTCCGCCATCGCGATCGTGTCGATGCGCGCAAGCCGCTTTATGGCGGCGGTATGGGTCTCGACCCGCCTGCGGGTGGTTTCGTCCGCGCCCACGACCTGCAGCGGCAGCTTGGCACCGGCCGGCACGTTCATCTCCGCGCGCACCGAGCGCATTCCGGAGATGACCTCCACAAGCCACTCGAGCTCGCCGTCCGCCGCCGGATCCTCGAGACCCTCGAGGTCCGGCCAGTCCGCCAGGACCAGCATGGTTTCACGGGCCGGGCCGTGCTTGCCGGTCTCTGCCCACAGCTCCTCGGTGACGAAGGGCATGATCGGATGGAGCATCTTGAGTATCTGGTCGAGCACGAAGGCCGCCGTCGCCCGTGTCTCGTCGCGCTCCGCCTCGTCGCTGCTGCTCAGGACGGGCTTGGCGAGCTCCACGTACCAGTCACAGAACGTGCCCCAAACGAAATCATACGCGGCATTTGCCGCCTCGTTGAACCTGTACTCGACGATGCCGCGCTCGACCTCGGCAACGGCCCGCGCGGTCGCACCGATGATCCACTTGTTGAGCGGCTGGCCGACACCTTTGGGATCGAAAGCGGGGGCGCGGAAGCACTCGTTCATCTCGAGGAAACGCGCGGCGTTCCAGAGCTTGGTAACAAAGTTGCGGTATCCTTCGACGCGGCTCATCGACAGGCGCAGGTCCCTTCCCTGCGCGGCCATGGCGGCGAGGGTGAAGCGGGTGGCGTCCGCGCCGTAACCTTCGATCAGCTCGATCGGATCGATGACGTTGCCCTTGGTCTTGGACATCTTCTGCCCGTACGCGTCGCGGACCAGGGCGTGTACGTAGACGGTGTGGAAGGGCTCTTCGTCCAGAAATTCAAGTGCGGTCATCATCATCCTGGCAACCCAGAAGAAAATGATGTCGAATGCGGTCACCAGCACGTCGGTCGGGTAATACTTGCTCAGTTCCTCGGTGTCCTCGGGCCAGCCGAGCGTCGAGAACGGCCAGAGGGCCGACGAGAACCACGTGTCGAGCACGTCCTCGTC
>CAZNHG010000385.1:0-3022 GCA_964572555.1 uncultured Devosiaceae bacterium
GTACTGGTTCATGGCGATGCGGAAACAGAGGCCGCGATCGTGAACCAGATGACCCAGACACCGGTCCTGGGCTTTATCTACGGAATGATCCTCACACGTGTGGTTGAACTCCCACCCGCTTTGGCCGAGCGACGCACGGTACTGGTCAACTGCTACGACGCGAAGCGGTCCTATCCCTCGGTCGTACCCGGCGACCTCCTGGGCGCGCAGGCTGCAACCGAGCGCCTCATTGCGGCTAACCGCGAGCGGATCGGATTCATCAACGGCCAGCAGGGGCTTGATGCCTCTCGCGATCGGCTCAAGGGGTACAGGCGTGCCCTGACGAGCAATGACAGTCCCGACGACCCTTCGCTGGTTCGGCCGGGCAATTGGGAACTGTCCGCCGACTATGAGATGACGCACGATCTCATGGCAATGGCGAACCCGCCCTATGCCATCTTCTGCGCCAACGATGTCATGGCGATCGGCTGCTACAATGCCCTGGCCGAGCTGGGCCTCAAGATCCCCGAGGACGTGGCTGTCATCGGTTTCGATGATCGCGAAGCTGCAAAACAGACCCGTCCCCCGCTGACCACTCTCGTTCTCCCCAATACGAGATGGGAGAGATCGCTGCCGAACTGCTGATCGATAGCGCCGGCAGGCTCAATTCGGGGCCCAACAATATCAAGGTCGAATGCGAGTTCATCGAGCGCGAATCCGTGCAGGCCTCGGCCCAGTCCTGAGCAGAAGGGCCCGTCCTCAATCCACTCGGCCATCTCCCCTGAAATTGCTGAAAGGCAAGGACGCATTGCGCGCGCACTATCTGCCTGCCTGAACCCTGCTCCCCGAACTCTCCAAGCTCAACCCTTCAAGGCAACCAGCGAGGGTGAGCCCCGCCCCGCTGATTGGCCAGCATCCGGGATTGGCCCAGTTCAGGTGCGCCGGTCCTGCCTGGCACAACCAGGTCGCGGAGCACACGCCGGGGCGGTTATCCACCATTCCTGACCTGCTCACACCACTCTTGTTCCGATCACTTGCTCCTCGATTTAACTTATGACATATGTCATATGACATTTCTAAAGGAGCTACATCATATGAAGGATCCGTTCAGCGTCGAGGGCCGAATTGCCATTGTCACCGGAGGCCTTGGCCAGTTGGGGCGCGAATTCGTCTCAAGCCTTGTCGATGCCGGCGCCAGGGTCGCCATTTTCTCGCGCCGGGCCGTGGACGATGCGCAACTCAGCGAGCTGTTTCCGGGCCGGGAAGACAAGATCAAGGTCTGCGTGGCCAGCGTTACGGACAAAGAAGCCCTCGAGACTGCCACCGAGCAGGTTTGCTCGGACTGGGGCGTGCCGCATATCCTGGTGAACAATGCCGGCATCGACTCCAAGCCGGACGGGCCGGCCGAACAGAACGGCCCCTTCGAGGAATACCCTCAAAAATTCTGGGACGAGATCATCGATGTGAACCTGACCGGCGTGATGCTGTGCTGCCAGGTCGTTGGCGCGCGCATGGCGGCCGAGGGGCGCGGGTCGATCATCAATGTGGGATCGATGTACGGGCTCGTCTCCCCCAACCAGGCGCTCTACGCCTACCGGGAGAAACGTGACGGCAAGCCCTTCTACAAGGCGGTTTCCTACGCTGCCTCGAAATCGGGCCTGGTCAATCTCACCAAGTATGTCGCGACCTACTGGGCCAAGAACAACGTCCGCTGCAACCTCGTTTCCTTCGGCGGCGTGAAGACCGGCTCGTTTGACAAGGAATTCATCGACGCTTTCCTCGAACGCGTGCCGCTCGGCCGTCAGGCGGAAGTCGACGAATATAACGGGGTCATCCGGTTCCTGGCGTCCGACGCCTCGTCCTACATGACCGGCTCGAACATGGTGGTCGACGGGGGCTTCACCGCATGGTGACCCCGACGGGCACGGCGCGCGAACGCGGCCGGCTGCATGTGAGTGTGGCCTCGGCCCTTGAGGAACGCATCCTCTCGGGCCGGCTCGCCGTCGGCGAGCGCCTGCCATCAGAGGGCGAGATCGCTCGCGAATTTGCCGTATCGACCCGGTCGGTGCGCGAAGCGATGCAGATTCTCGAGACAAAGGGGCTCGTGCGCCGGCACCACGGTGAGCGCGCGGAGGTTGTCCGCGACGATTTCGACGCGTTCGTTGGATCACTTGCCAGTTCAGTTCGCTCGCGATTCTCGGCCGAGCCGGACTATCTCGTTCAGCTCATGGACGTTCGCCGCATGTTCGAGGAGGAAGCCGCCGGGCGCCTGGCGAGTTCTGAAGACATTGATCTGGGCGCACTTGAGCGCGCGCTGCACAGCATGCGCGCCGCGGCAGATGCCCACAGCTTTCCCGACTATGCGGAGGCAGACGCCGCTTTTCACCTGGCCCTGGTTAATTCCGTGGGCAACGAGATCCTCATCACGCTTTATGAGAACCTCTACGCACTGATCACAGAGATCATCCGACTGTCCGTGCGCGTTCCCTCCAAGCCTCTCGAGGATGGTCTGGCAGAGCATCAGCACATGTTCGACTGCATCGCCGCGCGCGACGCCGGCACGGCGCGACAGGTCGTGGCTGCGCATGTCGAGCAGTCGAAGTCCTATCTCCAGCGCGCATTGGACGGCAGTTCAAAAGGAAATAACGAGCAATGAACTCTAAAGTTTACGATTACGGGGACGTCGACTGGGAGTCCGTCAAAAGACTGGCCCGCTGGTACACGGGCGATGTCCATGACGTCATGGCTGACCACGGATACTATGGCTTCCTCAAGGGCATTTCGTTGTTCGGTGCGCTGGCAGATGGCGAAACCGTATGCGGGCCCGCGGCGACCGTTCTCTACGAGCCGAGCACCCGGCAGGGGCAGCCCCAGGATGTCTATCACGGCATGATCGACAACCTGACCCGGGGCAGCATCCTGATGGTCGATTCATCGTGTGCCGAAGGATCGGGCACCGGTGAATTGATGTCGAGCGCCGCCAAGACAGCCGGTGCTGCCGCGACCATCGTTCATGGCACGGTTCGCGATCTCGCCGAGGTCC
>CAZNHG010000386.1:0-3022 GCA_964572555.1 uncultured Devosiaceae bacterium
GGTCAGAAGCGCCGCGAGATCGCCCGACTTGGCAATGACCGGCCCCGACGTCGCCCGGAACCCCACGCCCAACTCGCGCGCCACGATCTGCGCCAGCGTCGTCTTGCCCAGCCCCGGCGGGCCGACGAACAGCACGTGATCGAGCGCGGTCCTGCGCTGCTTTGCCGCCTCGATGAACACCTGGAGATTGGCCCGCGCCGCCTCCTGGCCGATGAATTCCCCGAAACCGGTGGGCCGCAATCCGATATCGATGTCGCCGTCACGGTCCGCAGTGGCGTTGGTCAGATCGGTCATCTCAGCGCGTCCTCGATCGGCCGCACACTGTCGAGCCGGGCCGCTTTCTTGTCGAAGGTCACGGTATGCATGCAGCCATCCCGGCCATTCAGAAGTGCAATCAGGGCATCGGCGAAATCGCCGCCATGGGTCCGAACGTCATCCAGCGCCCGCTGAACTAGTTCCCTGTCGCCAATCGTGAACTCACGAAACTCCAGCAGATCATCAAGCAGGTCCAGAATGACGGTACGTTCATACCTGTAGGCGCTCCGCAGGATCCATGTGAGTTCGACCAGAACCACCGGGCCGATGAACAATTCCCCATCTCCGGCACTCCCGACAAGGCGGCTGGCCTGTTCGAACTGCCGCTTCTCGTCACGCGTGAAGAACCGGACGAGAATATTGGTGTCAACGCCCAGCACGAATACGCTCGTCGTCCTCTGCCAGGGCCTTGCCGACCGCCTCGTCCATCTCCTCGATCGTCAACGGCTTCATGCCTGGCCGATGCAGGCATCCGGCGAGCTCCATGGCGCTGCGCGTCCGGGGCTTGAGCACGTACTGATCACCCTGTTTGACGAACTCGAGCTTGTCCCCCGCCTGGAGCTTGAGGTCGTCCCTGACATTCTTTGGCAAGGTCACCTGCCCTTTGCTGGTCAAGGTTGTCGTCGCCATTTCCTGCTCCCGAGAAATTTCTTACCTTCCATAAATAGTAAGGAGTCCACAGAATTGCAAGGAATCCTCACGAGCTCAATTCCTTCAGCCCCAGCCGGATCAGCTTGTCGGTCGGTGTGTCGTCACCTTCCCTGGCAACGATTCGCGCCACGGCAGAAGAGGCCTGTGCGCTCTGATACCCGAGGTTGGTCAGTGCCGAGACGGCATCGGAAACATTGCCCGCCGCTGAGCCTTCACCCAGCGCCGATTGCAGCCCCAGAACCCCGGCGTCGGCGCCGGCGGTCTCGGGCGCCTTGCCCTTCAACTCCGAGATGATGCGCTGCGCCAGCTTGGGACCCACCCCCGGCGCGCGGCCGACGGCCGTCTTATCCTGAAGCGCGATGGCGCTCGAAAGCTCGCCCGGCTCGAGCGTCGACAGGATGCCCAGCGCCACGCGCGCGCCGACCCCCTGAACGCTTGTCAGCGTGCGGAACCACATCTTCTCGGCTTCCGCCGCGAAGCCGTAGAGCTTGATCATGTCCTCGCGCACGATCATCTCGACGAACAGCGTCGCCGCCTCGCCCGGCTGCGGCAGAGCCTGCATGGAGCGCGTGGAACAGAACGCCTCGTAGCAAACGCCCTGCACGTCGATCAGCACATAGTCGTCGCCATAGCTGTCGACGAGCCCCTTGAGTTTCCCGATCATGCCCGCTGCGCCTGTCCCGTCAAACTGGTGCGATGATGCGCATGGCATATGGCGATGGCAAGCGCGTCGGCCGCGTCCGCACCGGAGAAATCCGCCGCCGGCAGCAAGGTTCTGACCATGAGCTGAATCTGCTTCTTGTCGGCATGCCCTGTGCCCACCACGGCTTTCTTCACCAGGTTCGCCGCGTATTCACCCACGGGCAGCCCCAGCGCCGCCGGCGTCATCAGCGCCACGCCGCGCGCCTGCCCGAGCTGCAGCGCCGAACGCGCACCGGCATTGACGAAGGTTTCCTCGACCGCCGCCTCGTGCGGGGAATGCTTATCCACAAGATCGCGGATACCTTCGTACAAAAACACCAGCCGATCCGCGAGCGCCCCCTTGGTCGGCGGCGCGATGACACCGGCCGCCACGTAGTGCAGCCGGTTGCCGGCCGTCTCGACGATTCCCCAGCCGCATTTGCGCAGTCCGGGATCGATTCCGATGATTCGCACAGGTTTGGACATGTCCCAATTTAGCACGCAAATTTGTGAACAAAACAGAAACAACCGCGCCGATACGACAGGATGCATAAAATTGCACCGGAGGGCAGAAGACGCTGTTCATCCGTCGTGGCTAGGGTCCCGTTCGCGGGGGATGAGAGGTGGACGCATAACGCATGGTTGGACGATTCCCTAGACTTTCAAAACGCGCCTGGACGCGGATCGCACTATGGACCGGGGCGACCACGCTGGCGCTGTGCGGCATTTCCGTGACGGTCGCCGCCGTCGTGATGAAAAACACCGGGGGAACGCTGCACGGCGAGGGCCTGATAACAGCCGCCCTCCTGCCCTTCTTGATGACGCCGCCAATCATGGTGCCGCTTCTCACTCGACATCACGAGCTCGAGCGCACCAACAGCGAACTGCGCGAGCTCGCCTTCCAGGACAGCCTTCTCGACTGCATGAACCGGCGCGGTTTTACCGCCGCCACGGACCTCGCGCTGCAGCACGCATCCGCCTACCGTCCCTGCGCGCTCCTGATCATCGATGCCGACAACTTCAAGCGCGTCAACGACCGCTTCGGACACGAGCTCGGCGACGAGGCCCTGCGCATCATCGCCGAGACCATCAAGTCCACCATACGCTCGGCCGACATCCTCGGGCGCATCGGCGGCGAGGAGTTTGGCGTCTACCTGCCGGGCACCGACGACGCCAGCGCCCGCGCTTCGGCCGAGCGCATCCGCAAAGCCGTTTCAGCCGCCACGTTCGCCCCCGAGGGGGAGCGTTACAAACTTTCTGTGAGCATCGGCGGTGCCGTTGCCACCGAAGCCTCGGGTTTCGCGAAACTCTACCGCGAGGCCGACCACCACCTCTACGCCGCCAAGAAGGAGGGCCGCAACCGCGCCCAGTTCGA
>CAZNHG010000387.1:0-1806 GCA_964572555.1 uncultured Devosiaceae bacterium
GCGTTCGGGCGAACAGGGTCAGCTGCTCGCCTCAGGCCGCGGCTACGGCACGGCGTGCATGCCCGAGGGCCTCCGCCGATTCGACCTCAGGTGTGAGCCACTTCACAGACGCCAAAATGCGCCATATGGATGTTCAGGCCGGGTATTTGAGCTTGTCGCAGGAGATTTGAGGAAGGCCTTCGACGGCACCGTCGATCCCCGCCCCCGGGTGGGGGTCGACATTGCCGCGTAGTGAAGTCGGACGCCCGCGCTCTGCTCGAGCGACCGTTGGCGATCCACGATACGCGCGTACGAAGGTGTCAGGGTGCCGACGGCTCGGGGTGGACCGCGACGTCGTGGAGCTTATGCTCTGGCACGCGGTCGGCGGCTTGATCGGCGTCTACCAGCACCTATGACTTTGCCGCCGAGCGAACGGGCGGCGTTCGAGCTCTGGGGTCGGCACATCGAGACCCTCGTCGTGTAGCCAATCGGCGCCCGAAACCGAGCATTCTCGCAGCCTCGCCGACCGGCCGCCCGTGCATGATATAAATTGGGATCGGTCCGGACTTGCGCTACCTAGGGGCGAGCCTGCTCGTATGGGCGGTTCAAACCGAACTGTAGGCAGACGCGCCCTTGAAGACTATATAGCCGGGCATGCCCATCTACGAGACGTTCTCAAGGCGCAAGAGACGTGCTGAAGGCTGGCAGCCTGACGTCTATCAATACGACTTTGTCCCCGAGCAGCTGCGGAGGCAGGTCACACTCATCCTTCGCGCCTCGATTGGTCCCATTAAGATCTACAGCCATCACGGCTACGAGGTCAATCAAGATTGGGTCTTTATCCGAGATACACTCTGCCGAGAGTGGGGTGTATTTTACCTATCGAATGATCGTGCCGCCCCAGATGAGGACTGCATTGGTGCTGTACTAAATCTGCCAAGCACAAACGACTGGTTGGACCTGGTCGAGGTGTGCTTTTTCCTGATAGACAGCACGCGCGGTCGGCGACCCGCCGAGCGTGAGCTTCGGGACGTTGTCCAGGGACCAGATGACGCGATCGACGAGCTGAATTTTCGTTTTCGCGAAGCGGGGCTAGGGTACCAGTTCGAGAGTGGGCAGATCATTCGCATCGACGCCCAGCTGGTCCACGCGGAGGTGGTCAAGCCCGCTTTGACCCTGCTCGCCGACCCGCGCCTCAAGGGCGCGCAGGACGAGTTCCTTAGGGCCCACGCTCACTACCGGGCTGGCGAGCACGAGGACGCAATCATTGACGCCAACAGGGCATTCGAAAGCACCATGAAGGCGATCTGCGACATCAAGTGTTGGAAGTTCCCGAATGGAGCCCGCGCGAGCGACTTGATCAAGATCATCCGCGCGAAGGGGTTGCTTCCGGACTACCTCGACCAGTCCTTCGACCAGCTTATCTCGACCCTGAAGTCCGGGCTGCCGCAGGTCCGTAACGAGGCTGGTGGCCACGGGCAGGGCGCGGCGCCGAGAGCAACGCCAGGCTACATTGCCGGCTACTCCCTCCACTTGGCGGCGGCCAACATCGTCCTGCTCGGCGAGGCGCTCAAGGCGAGCGAGTGATCCCTCAACCCAAGGCACACGCCCCCGGGCCACGGATCGCTTAGCTCGGGTCAGCGACCATGTTGAACAAAAAAGGGGAACTAAGTGATGGCGCTGGGGCGGCTGTGGGCTGGCAGGGCTTACGGGACGAACACCGGCAACCTCTTTCTTAAGCTGGAGGGCGAAGACACCGCTCTGGTTGGCACCTTGCGGATCAACGAGCCCGGTGTTGGTTTGGCTGCGTACAGCATTGCTGGTTCG
>CAZNHG010000387.1:1816-3014 GCA_964572555.1 uncultured Devosiaceae bacterium
GGCGCTCGCCTGACCTTGGCAGGCGAGCCTCAAACACAGATCGAGGGCAGGGTCTTCGGACGGCTCCAAGCGACCGCAACCCTTAACCCAAGGGGCGAACTGGAGGGTGAGTGGGAGACAGCCATTGGATCGGCTGGGACCTTCATTCTTTTCCCACACGACCGATCGCAAGCCCCTGGTTTGGGTGAGGAGACAGCAGATCAACTCCATACAGCCCGGCACCATTTCGGGGCAATTGAGATTGATCGTGAGCAGATCATCGCACTCGCAGAAAACATTCAACGAGAATTCAGGAAGGGTCAGGTAATAGTCACTGTTGTTGCGGGCAGTGAGCAGTCTCGCTTCCTTGAAGACTTCAAGAAACTCAGTTTCAATGTGGATCGAGCTGAGATCATCAAGATATTTGTTCAGGAAGCAGAAGGTGGTCGCGGTATCAACAACGTGCTGTCGGTGGAGTTTGGTCCACACGCTAACTTGGTCATGACACAAGGGGCCAACGAGGCTTGGGTGCTCGGTAGACTTGAGAAGCTGAAACACGATCTTAGGCGGTTCGAGCGGACCTACACGACAAATTTCAAGCGACTTGGCTTTGGTATCAATCAGCTTCTGTTCGTGGGTGCTATCATCTATTTGCCCAGCCTTGCGAGCCTTAGCGACCGGGTCATTCTGATGGTCGGCATTATCGCACTGATGTTCGCTGTCGACTGGCTCCACAGGAAGTATCTTCCATTTGCTGCGATATATCTCAGCAAGAAGCCCGAGGGGCTCCTCGCTCGAATAACGCCCTCCATCGTCTCGTGGCTGATAGCTGCGACGGCTGGTATCGCCGCAACTTTGCTCGCGGGATACCTTCAAGGTTGGCTTGCGCTGCCTTCCATCCCCTGATCGGATAGCTTGGGATTGCGGCTTAAAAGGGCGAGCCGCTCACGGCAACCGCTCACAGGCCCAGCCGTCCCGGTCCCTGTCGAGCCGGTGCACGTCGTTCCGGAGCCCGCCGCAAGCCTGGTCAGCCGCCTGCGCTTTGGCAACACATCCTGGTCTCATGGGCAGCCGGCACGCGCCGCGTGGCCCCGGGCCACTTATCCTCGCGTATAGCCCGAGGATGAACCGGGCCCAAGGCGTGATCGACTAAGTCATTGATTTGTGGTGCGCACGGCGGGACTCGAACCCACGACCTCTTGCTCCGGAGGCAAGCGCT
>CAZNHG010000388.1:0-2977 GCA_964572555.1 uncultured Devosiaceae bacterium
CGTCCACCCATTTAACTAATCAAACGTTTAGTTAATACGTGGAGGGAACCCATCATGAAATCCACCATCTCTGCCCTGCTGGCCACGGCAGGTTTGATTGCGGGAACGGGCGCAGCTGCCGCCCAGGACCTGCCCTGGCAACCCGAGGAGCCGGTGACCATTGTCGTGCCCTGGTCCGCCGGCGGCTCCACCGACTCGGTCACGCGTGTGGTCGCGGGCGAGTTGAGCGAGGCGATCGGTCAGACCTTCGTGGTGCGCAACCAGCCCGGCGCTTCGGGAGCGGTTGGTACCCGCTCTGTCTGGGAAGCGCCGCATGACGGCATGATGTTCGCCGCCGGCGCGGTCGCCGATCTCGGAGCCTATCCGGTACTGGGCACGCTCGATGTGCCGTTGTCGGAATGGCGTCTTTATCTGCACGTCGCCCTGCCCGCGCTGATTTCCGTCAACGCTGACAGTGATATCGAGACGTTTGATCAACTTTTAGAAGAACTCAAGAACCCGGAAGGCGAACCGCTGCAGATCTCCTCGGCCGGCGCATCATCGGCCTCGGCGATCACCATGCAGGCCTTCGAGAACGTCGCCGAAATCGAATATCAGTCCATCACCTATGAAGGCGGCAATCCGGCGGTGACGTCGACCGTCTCGGGTGAGACCGAGGTGACGGCCCAGACCGCGATCGAGCAGGTCGACATGATCCGGGCCGACCGGCTGCGCCCGCTTGCCGTGGTTGCCGACACGGCCCTCGAGCTTGAGGGGCATGGGTCCATTCCCCCGATCACCGACTGGCTGCCCGAGATTGCGGTTGCGCCGAACTATTTCGGTCTCTTCCTGCCCGCGGATGCTCCCCAGGACGTGATCGACACCATGGATCAGGTCTGGGAGGAAAAGATCATGAACTCCGAGAAGATGCGCACTTATGCGGCCGAGCGCGCGTCGCTCTTCAATCCCAGCTATGGCGAAGAGGCCAAGGAAGCGGCCCTGCCCTTCCTCAGCATCAACGCCTGGCAACAGTACAATGCCGGGACGGCTCCCAACGAACCGTCTGAATTCGGCATTCCGAAGCCCGAGTAGGGCTGCCTCCCTGGACCCGTCACCCTTGCGGGGGTGGCGGGTCACCTTATGAATTCCAAGCCGACCCGTTTCGAGCGCTGCGCCCGCCATGGATAGCCTTCTCCGCCTTATCGACGCGATCATCGCCATTGGCGCGTCCTCGCAGATCATCAGCGTCATCTGGGCAACACTGCTCGGCATTGTCGTCGGCATGATCCCGGGCCTGACCGCCACGCTCGGCGTGGCGCTTCTGACCACCCTGACGCTGGGCATGGAGTCGGGTGAAGCGATCCTTGTGCTGGTGTGCATGTATATCGGCGCGATCTATGGCGGCAGCCGTTCGGCGATTCTGCTCAACATTCCCGGCACGCCGGCCAATGCCGCCACCTCGATGGAGGGTTTTCCGCTGGCACGGAGGGGCGAAGCGGGCAATGCCATGGCGATCGCGACAACGGGGTCGTTTCTCGGCACGATCGTGGGCATGATCGCGCTGGCGGTGATCGCGCCCTGGCTGGCCGAGTTCGCGCTTGATTTCACATCGTTTGAATTCTTCTGGCTGGCGGTGTTTGGCGTCGCGCTTTGCGGCCAGCTCACCGCGGTCGGTGATGCTCTTAAGGGCTGGATCTCGGGGTTCTTCGGCCTGCTGGTCGCCATGGTCGGCCAGGAAAGCATGCACGCTTATGCGCGCTTTTCCTTTGGCGACCCCAATCTCGAGGGCGGCCTGCAGCTGCTTCCCATACTCGTGGGCGCCTTTGGCTGTGCCGAGGTTTTCTCGGTAATGCGCGCGGAAGCGCGGGAGCTGGTCTCTGACAAGGTCACCGGCATCATCCGTTCGGCACTGAATAGCGTGCGCTATTGGATGACCTGGCTGCGCTCGGGACTGATCGGCACCTTCATGGGTGTTGTCCCGGGCGTTGGCGAGGACATGGGCGCCTGGGTCTCCTATGCGGCGGCGCGGCGCACCAGCAAGGATCCCGAGAGCTATGGCAAGGGCAATGTCGAGGGGCTGCTGGCTGCCGAGACCGGCAACAGCGCCGCTGTGCCCGGGGCGCTCATCCCGGTTCTCACCCTTGCCATCCCCGGCTCGGCACCAGCGGCCGTGTTGCTGGCAGCGATGATCATTCACGGGCTGCGGCCCGGGCCGCTGATCATGATCCAGCAGCCTGACTTCTTTTATAGCGTCATCGGCATGGTCTTTTGGGCGAGCGTCGGCATCTTCGTTCTCGGGCTCACCATGACCCGGCCGCTGCTTTATATTCTCAAGGTGCGCCGCGAATGGCTCATGGCGATCATCTTCACGCTGTGCACGGTGGGGGCGTTCGCGATTTCGGGGCGCATCTTCGACGTCCAGGTGATGATCGCGTTCGGGATCATCGGTTTTCTCATGCGCGAGACCGGCTTTCCGGTGGCGCCCATGGTCCTCGGCGTCGTGCTCGGGCCCATTCTCGACAACAATCTCAGGCGCTCCCTGGCGCTCAGCCACGGGGATCTTCTGGCCTTCGTCTCCGCCCCGATCAGCGCGGTAATCGCCTTCCTGGTGCTGGTGGTCCTGATCACCGGCCTGTTCCCGGTCGGCAGATGGTGGCGTGTGGCGCATGAGCGCTACTCGGCCCGGAAGGCGCGCAATCATGGCTGAGGATCGGCTCAATATCGTGTTGTGCGGCTACGGCGCCTTTGGGGCGCCGCATGCCGCGGCGTGGCGCCGGCGCGACGACATCACGCTCAGCCTGGTCGAACCGGATGCGGCCGCGCGGCAGAGTGCCTGTGAACACGGGATTTCCCCGGACCTTATATTCGCGGACCTGAACTCTGCTCTTGAGACGGCCGACATCGTCGATATCGTTGCCCCGCCTGCCCTTCACCTTACCCTGGCGCGCCAGGCTCTGATGGCGGGCAAACCCGTCATGCTGGAAAAACCGGCAGTCAC
>CAZNHG010000389.1:0-612 GCA_964572555.1 uncultured Devosiaceae bacterium
GCCTTGCTGATGACGAGGTCCTGTTCGAGTTGCGCGTACTCAATCCAGTCGAACCTATATCACGCTTGATGATCAGACAGAGCTTTAGGCAGCGCACACCGACCCAGCAGGCTTTATCCGTGCCTTGATCGGGCGATAACCGACAAAATCCAGCGCGTCCCTGATCCGCGCGTTTTGATCTGCGCAATATGTCTGCACGGCGGTGAGGCCGTTGCCGGTCACGTGGCACGCTTTCCAAGGGACCACTGAACGTCTTTGGCGGAGGGCGATGAAACGTTACTTGCGGACAGCATTCTTGAAGAGTGTCAGAAAAGCGTATATATTTCTGACAGGAGAATGGCCATGCAAAGATTGACCGAACAAATTCTTGCTCACGCGAAAGGGTTGCCAGAAGGCACGCCTGTGGCGGCTAAGAGTTTGCTCCACCTCGGCAATCGCGCCGCGGTGGACCAGGCTCTGTCGCGCTTGGCCGAGCGGGGGCAACTGATCCGGGCTGGACGTGGTGTCTATCTGCTGCCGGTCACAAGCCGGTTTGGCACTAGAGCACCGTCGGTGGAGCAGGCCGTCGAGGCGCTCGCCGCCCAACGCGGTGAGGTCATCGTCTCAAGCGGT
>CAZNHG010000389.1:622-2975 GCA_964572555.1 uncultured Devosiaceae bacterium
GGGGCGCAGCCGGAAGATGAGTCTTGGCAAGCAGACAGTGGAGCTTCGTCACGCTCCTCGTTGGCAACTCGCCATGCCACATCGGCCAGCAGGTCAGGCGGTGCGGGCGCTTGCCTGGCTCGGGCCGGAGAAATCCGAGGCCGCCCTCCACACCCTGAAGCGTAAGCTCCCCCCCGCTGCCTTCAGCGAACTGGTGGTGGCCGCCCCTCAGTTTCCCACCTGGCTCGCGCAAAGCGTGGGCAAGGTCGCCCATGGCTGACGGGTTCCTTGAACTATCACTCGCTGACCGCCGTGATGCTCTGGGCGTTGCGGCGGATCGATCTGGCGTCCTGCACATCTGCTGGAAAAGGATGTCTGGGTCGTCTGGGCGCTCGCCGTCCTCTACGGATCGCCTTTGGACGAGGATCTGGTCTTCAAAGGCGGCACGTCCTTGTCGAAGGGATATGGCGTTATCCGGAGATTCTCCGAAGACGTCGACATCTCACTATGACATTCGAGCGCTCACACCTGACCTAAGTTGTGAGTTTTCGATTCTCTGTGTAATCAGATCTGAAAAATTGCCAATTGGAACGTCCTGAAGGCCGTGGACCGAAAAGTGTTCACGTGCGTTGGTCCCGACCTTGTCCTGCTCTCTTGCTCGACTTCCGATGCAACGCGCACTCTCAGGCGAAAAAGATGTCGGCATAAATCGTCTCTATACGCTCAACTTCTTTGCCCGTCAGCGCGGCGAATTCCCTCTCTTTGGCGCGGTTCGAGAGCTTTCCGTCATTTTGATTTAGAAAGCGGAAGAGCAGGTCGATCGTGCGCTCGGGCATATCGACCATGTCTTCGATCCGGCGGCGAAATTCGTCGTAGCGGCGCAGGAACCGGGTTTCATAGGGTAGGTCGTGATCTATGGTTCGCTTGACACACCCATAAAGAAATTCGGCGTGCGGGGTCGCATCGAAGAAGCGGTAGAAGTCCCCCGTGGCGTTCAGGACCCGGACGTTGAACTTCTCGGTCGGTTCCCAGCGGATCAGCGGTAGCAGACGCTGCGAGTACGATTCGAGCGTATCGCGGTATTGATCGATCCGGTCGAGGATCGCGGCCGAGACCGGAAAGACGACACTGGGCGGATTATAGCCGCGCTCGGAGAGCACATGATGGATGAGATAGCGGTGCAAGCGGCCGTTACCGTCCTCGAACGGGTGGATATAGATAAAGCCGAAGGCAAGGATCGCGGCGGCAATGACGGCGTCCATGTGTTCTGCGGGGCCGCTGTCGAAGGCGATCATGCCGCTGAGCAGTGTAGGCAGATCTTCGTGGCGCGCGCTGATGTGATCTGGCAGCGGCAGGCGGGTGTCGCGGTCATGGTTGCCGACGAAGCCGCCTTCATCGCGGAAGCCGAGCCTGATGAAGCGGGCATCACCGATTACGATACGCTGCAGGCGTAGGAGCTCGTCCTCGTCGATGTGTTTTTTGCCGGCCTCGCCGATCGTACGGCCCCAACGCTGGATGCGATCCTGTGGCGGGCTTTCTCCCTCGATCGCGTAGCTGGATCTTGAATCCTTGAGCAACAGGAAGGCGGCCGTACGAGAGAGCACGTCTCGCGGCACGTCCGCGATGATGTCGCTGGCCTGCTTGGGCAAGTCTTCGGCGATGAAGTCATTGAGCCGCTTTGTCCGGAAGACCAGCGGACAGAAATCAGGCGTCCCGGGCAGGTTGTTGCGCAGCCGGTAGCGCGGGACGGTCTCGCCCTCGATGCCCCATTGCAGGTCGGGGTCGAGTACGGGGACGTATTTCCCGGTTTGGGCGTTGGGCAGGTCCAAAAGCTCGCCGGTCAGCCATTCATAGAGGAACCAGATTCGCCGTGCGTAGGTGCCGGTGGGTTTGTTCCTGACGATCACTTCGATCGGGGCCGGACCAGTCGCCAGGAACAGGCGCTTAAGGACAGCAAGGTCGAGCCCTTCATATTTGAGGGCAAAGGTCAGGTGACCTTCCAGGCTGGCGTCCGGCGCATGGCGCGGGGTCATGATCCGCCAGCCGCCTTGTTCCCGCATGCGATGGTGTGCCCCTATGGCGCTGAGCGTGCGTGGCAACGGGGCTTCAATTGCATATGCGTCGATCAATGCGCTGTAGCCGGCAGGCGTTGCGGTTTCGGGAAGACGTCTTTCCTGAAATATGGTCACAGGTCCCGAAAACGGATTCTTTTCGACTGAGGCCATGAAAATGGTGCCCTGCCAGCTGCTATCGATCCCAGAAAGCCTATCTTTCTGAAATTTGATTCTAACGCATGAAAAACGATTCCGAAACCAGAATGATGTGAAAAAGAATTCAAATTAATAGCGTCACCGCGAGGTTTCCATTCTTGCAT
>CAZNHG010000390.1:0-2973 GCA_964572555.1 uncultured Devosiaceae bacterium
GGCTGAGCAGATCGCCGACCCATAGCGCGATGAGACTATAGAGGCCGAGCAGGGCGGGCGTGGTTCGGGCGATCGCCTTGTCGGACCATTGCCGTTGGGTTTCGACACCGAGATGGGCGCGGGTTTCTGCGAAGGTGACCTCGACCTGCCAGCGGCGCACGAACAGTGCGATGATGTCGGCGGGATCGAGCGAGCGCACCGGTCAAGATCAGCTTTATCGGCCTTGCGGTCTGTTTCACCATTCTGTGCTTCGACCTCCACCCGTGGATAGCGCTGGGCATTCTCACCTTCTGCGCGACATTCGGAACCCTGTTTTCGGCCCCGCAGCAGGCAAGGCTCGCGGCCGGGTTTCCGCCGAAAGTCGCGCTGCCGTCCTGGCTCTCAACTCGTCCGCCGGCTACCTGGGCCTGGCGTTGGGATCAACGGCGGCGGGTATAGCGGCAGTCTACGGGGACTTTGGCCAGCCCGCCGCCGCCATCATACTATTGGCGATGGCAGGAATGCCGTTCCTGGCGTCGTTGAGGGACAAGGTTCCTCGGTCGTTCCACAGTGATTGAGCTGGATTCAAAACATTGGCTCGGCGATCCCGCGTATGCGCCCCAACATGGGACAGCCAGTTTCTGGCCGCGTCACGCGAGATTTGGCGAGTACTCCGTCGGCACAAGAACGCGATCCTCTATTTCGCCGACGAGACGACCGTGTTCGGCGGTCGTGGTTCGCTTGATCTCGCTCCACTCCTCATCATTCATGAACGCGCTCCACGCCGCCTCCTTGGCGTCGACGCTCGGCCAGCGCAGTAGATAAACGAACTCCGTCCGCTCCCGGGATTGCGTTTCCCACATTTGAGCGATGTCGAACCCATGGCGCCTCATGATCCGGGCAGCATGATCTCTGAACCGGCTATGGAAGAATTGCTTGTTGTGCTCGAAAATCTCGTAAATTCGAATCTGGTGGATGGTCATCGAACCTCCAGTGTATGCTCAGCAGGCGTCTTGCAATGGAAGAGACGCCGACCTTGGTGCGACGCTCCTTGGCCAACTGACGCGCCAATGCTACCGACAACGTCGGAAAGGCTTCGCGGGTCCAGCGGGCTGTGCGCAATAGCTTTGGTGACCGCGTGGCCCCGTTTGCGACCTTGAGTTGGATAAGAACGCATCCGACATGGTAATTTACTGTGGCCTCGGGGCAACCCGTGATCCAGGCTGTCTCCGTCACGGCAGCGAAGCAACGGCTCTTCCTGAAAAACGGGAAGCCCGTTCCACCACGCAGATTGTTTCGGTCACTTTGGCCACTGGCGCGACACCGGCGCCGCGATATAGACTACCCGTCTATTGACGTGATGTTCATGCCCCGGCAGCCATGCTGCCGGCTGTTCGTGTTTTATCCCTGAGGCCCCTGCCCCGTCTTGCGATGATGAAATCCTCCATTGCCCATCTGCCGGACCGCAAGCAGCGCGAACTGGCCCGGGTCCTCGACATCCTGTTCGAGGAGTTCGCCGATGCCCTCGAGGGCGGGTCCGCCGAGTTCAAGAAGAAGGGCCGCATCCTCAAGGTGATCCTGTTCGGCTCCTATGCCCGCGGCGGCTGGGTGGACGAGCCCCACACCATGAAGGGGTATCGCTCGGACTTCGATCTGTTGATCATCGTCAACAACCGCAAGCTCGCCGACTTCGCCAGCTACTGGTACAAGGCAAGGGACCGGCTTTCCCGTGAACCCGCGATCCAGACGCCTGTGAGTTTCATCGTGCACTCGCGGCGCGAGGTGAACGGGTATCTTCGGGACGGCCAGTATTTCTTCTCCGACATCCGGCGCGAGGGTGTGGTTCTTTACGAGCTCGACGAGGAGCCCCTCGTCGAGCCCAAGCCGCTGACAGCGCAACAGAGATACGAGACTGCAAACGAACACGTGTTGGATAGGCTTCCCCACGCCCAGTATCACGTGACACTTTTCCAGACTGCGCTACGCGATCACCACACCAAGCACGCCGCATTTGAGCTGCATCAAGCATTGGAGCAGGCGTACTCGGTTGTTCTTCTTGCACTCACAAACTACAGCCCGCCCTCGCACAATCTCTCGTTTCTACGCTCCCTCGCCGAGGAGCAGGACCGGCGGCTCGCCGAAGCCTGGCCGCGCGACCAGCAGCGCTTCCGAGCGTGGTTCAACACGCTCAACGAGGCATATGTCAAAAGCCGCTATTCGCGGCACTATGAGATCAGCGAGGAGGCTCTCGTCTGGCTCGGCGAGCGCACGGCCGAACTGCATCGGACGGTCGAACAGGTTTGCCGGGAGCACCTGGAGACGCTGGAGCAGGACATCGGTTGAGGATGACAGACGCAGCAAAACAATACTAGGTGGAGATACAACGCGTAGCCCTGTTCATCGCCGGATAGTGCAATCAAAAACGCGATCACCGCACCGATTGGTCCGGTACGCGTGATCCGCCGCTCAACCATCTCGTCTGTGCTGCGATCGAAGGGCACGCCCACGTTGCAGCGCAAGCGATCTCCCGCTCACTCTTCCAGCCGGCTGTGCTGCTCGGATACGCAGCCAATATCCGCAAGAGTGGGTGTTTGACCCCCTGATGAGATTTGCCAGGACCGTGCAAACATCCGTGACACTTCGCGCACGGGCGCCAAGCGGTTGTTCGAACTCATCGGTGCGGCGCGAACGCCATGCGGACTCTGCCGTACCGGCGCGTCGCGTAGCCGGTCGATCTTGCTGCCTTAGGTTGGTGTCGCTGTTGTCGGGCAGATCGCGTAAGCGCACGAAGTAACATTGACTTGCGATTTGCCTGGTGCATCACGCGGTGGCATTCCAACTACAGCCACCCAGAGCCACCAGTGTTGGCTCAAACTGGAATGGAGACGCTTCCCGCAGCCCACATTATCAGCTTGAATACGTGAATGAGGCACACAAGCGCATCCACCAAGTCTCCCGGCGGTTCAGGGGGCAAAGGCACAAGCAGAGGGCGCC
>CAZNHG010000391.1:0-2967 GCA_964572555.1 uncultured Devosiaceae bacterium
CCTCAGGACGGGCCCATTCGACTTCCCGACACTCTCTCGGGATACCTTCCACGGTCTGCCCGGTTTGCTTGCCGACAGCTTGCCCGATCGTTTCGGCAATGCACTCATCAACCGTTGGCTTGCCGAGCAGGGACGCTCGGCCGACAGCATGGATCCGGGCGAACGGCTCCTTTATACCGGCCGGCGCGGCATGGGTGCATTGGAATTCGAGCCGGCCACAGGAGTGCGCCGGGAGGACGGAACACCCGTCGATATTGCTCCACTTGTCGAACTCGCGAACCGGGTACTGAACGACCGGAAGTCCTTGAACGGGCAGATGGCGGGCAAGGACCAGGCCGAGGCCCTGGCGCAGATCCTCAGAGTTGGAACCTCGGCCGGTGGCGCGCGGGCCAAGGCCGTCCTTGCCTGGAACGAAACGACAAACGAATTCCATTCCGGTCAGGTCAAGGCAGGGCCCGGCTTTACGCAATGGCTCTTCAAGTTCGATGGGGTTTCAAAGAGCGGAGATCATGGCCTTGCCGACCCGCAGGGTTTTGGCCGGCTCGAATATGCCTGCTATCTTCTGGCCACAAGCGCCGGGGTCGAGATGTCACGGTCTCGCCTGCATCACGAGGGCGGGCGCGCGCATTTCATGACACAACGCTTCGATCGTGTGGGAACCGCGGAAACCGGGCAGAGCGAAAAGCTGCACATGCTCTCGCTCGGTGCGCTGCGCCATTTCGATTTCAACCAGCCCCGGGCCTATTCCTATGAGCAGGCACTGGAAACGATCCGACGGCTTGGGATGGGGCGCCAGGCCTTGGAGCAAATGGTCAGGCGGGCATTCGTCAACATCGTCATCCGGAACCAGGATGACCACGTGAAGAACATCGCCTTCCTGATGAACAAGAGGGGCGAGTGGAGCCTCGCGCCGGCATTTGACATCGTTTATGCCCACAACCCGGAAGGCCAGTGGACGAACGCCCACCAGATGACGCTGAGCGGCAAGGCCGACCACTTCGACCTCGAGGATCTTCACGCATTCGGCAAGATGGCTGACCTCAAGCCTCGAAAGACCAATGCCATACTGGAGGACGTTGAGGCAGCGGCAGAACACTGGGAGGATTTTGCCTCCAAAGCTGGTGTTCCTGATGATTTGGCACAAAGGGCCCGGGCCGGTTTCCGCTCATTTCTGACAGCCGGTTGAAGATCTCGCGCGCAGTGCGTGCCTGCCCAGAAGACAACCAGAATCGGGC
The DNA here is from genome assembly GCA_964572555.1 of uncultured Devosiaceae bacterium. Taxonomy (GTDB): domain Bacteria; phylum Pseudomonadota; class Alphaproteobacteria; order Rhizobiales; family Devosiaceae; genus CAZNHG01. The sequence continues at coordinate 1,236 of CAZNHG010000391.1, forward strand.
AGCCTGCTTATCGGAGAACACGACCGGGGCATGCCGCGCTCGATGCAAAAGCCCTGTGCGCAGAAACGTCAGTGGCGCGAAGGAGATTTGATCAGGTATCCCGTGAAACGTTGTGCAGCGGCGATGCTATGCGCGTGGAAATCAGCACAGCAGCCCACTGCAGGTGTCGCCACCGAGACTGTCCCAAACCCGCTTGCGATGCGCTACGGCATACCCCATTCATACGGCAACATCCTTTTCGTGCAGCCATGCCGCGATCTCTCCGAAGCCGGAGCGGTCGCCATCAAGCACGCGTAGAAGCATCGCTCCGAGAAGAAGGCACAGCACCGGCTTGGCGTCGTCTCTCCCTGTCTGCCCAGCAACGATTTGAAGATAGCGATCGTTGGCGCGCTGCAGGCTGTTGTCACGCGCAACCTCGTCCGGCGTGAGATCCCGGGCATATTCGAGCACCAGCGATACATCGCTCCTGAAGCTCGGCTCAAGCGCGCTCGCCATGGCCGTCAGCGCATCCCTTCCGTCTTTGCGCGCTTCCTCGACGGCCTTGTGGGCGATGTCGAGGTCAATGCCCACGGCATGCTCGGTGCAGGCGGCGAACAACGCGACCTTGCTTGGGAAATAATGATAGAGCGCACTCTTGGACAGGCCGAGCTCCCGGGCGATCTGGCGCATGCCAATGCCGGCATAGCCGTGCCGGCGGAAGACATCCGTTGCCTTGCTCGCCAGCTCGGCACGATAGGCATCACGATCCACAATTTTCGGCATTTTTTTCGTCCAGTCGGTCTATTTACATTGATCATCGCCAGCATATATGTATTTTCGTCCATATGGACGAAAAAAATGGAGATGCCGGATGGCGGGTAGGTCCGATGCAGTGATCCGATGGCACTACGACCGGCAGCCAGAATTCTTTATTGGCGCCGATGCCACACCCGCGGAAAAGGGCTTCGCTTGGACTGCAGCACTGGCGGCTCCCGTGATCCTTTATAGTCTGGCTTGGCGAGGGCAGGTAGATTGGGCTCTCGGGCAATGGATTTTGGCGGTCTTGCTTGCAATCGATGTCGCCGGCGGCGTCACCGCAAACGCGCTGAGTGCACTCAAGCGGCTGACATTTTCGCCGCCTAACCCGAGCGACGGACGGATGGTCAGGCTGGTCAAGCGCTGGCCGATCCTGTTTCCCTTGGCCCATGTGCACCCACTCGCCATCATGTGGGCGTACGGCGGCGGCATCGCTTATGGACTCATTTGGTATCTCACACCCATCCTGTCCTTCCTTATTGTGCATCGACTGGCGCTTTATCTGCAGCGTCCGGCAGCGTTCTCGATCGTAGCGCTCGCCATTGTGGTTTCGCTGTACGGACCGACCACGCCAATCGGCTTCGAGTGGTTCGCGCCGCTGTTCATCTTCAAACTGGTGGCATGCCACGGTCTGCGTGAAGAACCCTATGCGCCGTAAGGACCAAGGAAGCATGGACCCGGGCTAACCCGAGAGGGCGTCAGCCGGCAACACGGCAGCTCGTTGGTCCAAAAGCTGGTCTTCTGGTTGCTGCACGCAGCCATCACTATGGTCTGCGCGTGGCTCGTCCTGTTCGACGGGTGGACGTGGGTCGGCGTCATGCTAGGCCGGGAACGGGTATTGGCCGATGCGGTTCCGGCCAGTCTCCTGCTCGGCTGCGCTACTTGGCGGCTACACCGCATCGCCCCAGCTACCCCTGTGCCAAGGGGGTCAATATTG
>CAZNHG010000392.1:0-2967 GCA_964572555.1 uncultured Devosiaceae bacterium
GAGAACAGGAACAGCCACACCACGTCGACGAAGTGCCAGTACCAGGCGGCGAACTCGAAGCCCAGATGGTTCTTCTGGTCGAATTGCCCGGCCATGGCGCGCCCCAGGCACACCAGCAGGAAGATGGTGCCGATGATGACGTGGGCGCCATGGAAGCCCGTCGCCATGAAGAAGGTGGCGCCATAAATGTTGCCCGAGAAGGAGAACCCGGCCGACGCATATTCGAGCGCCTGCACGACGGAAAACAGCGCGCCCAGGCACACGGTGAGCACGAGACCCCACTTCAGCCCGTCGCGGTCGTTCTCCAGAAGCGCATGGTGCGCCCACGTCACCGTCGTGCCCGACAACAGCAGCAGCAGCGTGTTGAACAGCGGCAGGTGCCAGGGATCGAACACCTCGATACCCTGCGGAGGCCACATGCCGCCGGTCGCTTCCACGCGTCCCGGCTGCACCGGGTCGTCCACACGGAAGAAGGCGTCGAAATACGCCCAGAACCAGGCGACGAAGAACATCACCTCGGAGGCGATGAACAGCAGCATGCCGTAGCGGTGATGCAGCTGCACCACCGGCGTGTGATCACCCTCCTGCGCCTCGGAGATGACATCCGACCACCACGCGAACATGGTGTAGAGCACGCCCACCGCGCCGACGGCGAAGATCCACGGCATACCGCCATGCATCCAGGTAATGGCGCCGATCGCCAGGACGAGCGCGGAAATGCTGCCCAGAACCGGCCATGGGCTCGGGTTTACAAGATGATAGTCATGGTTCTTGGCGTGCGCCGCCATGGTCAGCTTCCCCCGTTCTCTGAAGCGTAGAAGGTATAGCTCAAGGTAATCTCCTTGATCGTGTCGAGATCGGCGTCCTCATCGATATCCGGATCGATGAAGAAAGTCACCGGCATCTTTGCCGTTTCACCCGGCGCGAGTGTCTGCTGGGTAAAGCAGAAGCACTCGATCTTGTTGAAGTACAGCCCCGCCTTGTCCGGCGTGACGTTGAAACTCGCGGTCGTGGCGATCTCGCGCGCCGTCATGTTCGTCGCGGTGAACTCGATGGTGCGCGAGGCGCCGATCTTGTTCGTGACCGGGGCGGACGGTTCCACCCTGATCGGCAGCCGGGCCGGCACCGTCGCATCGAACCGGGTCGTCATCTCGCGCGCGATCGTGCCCTTCAGGCTGTCCGCGCTCGCGCGCTGCGTGGTCCCGCCATAGCCCGTGACCTGGCAAAAGACCTGGTAGAGCGGCACGGCGGCGAAGGCGAGCGCGATCATGCCCGCGACGACACCGGCCAGAACGACGGCAGTGTTGCGGTTGCGGCTTCCCGGGGTCGCGCTATGGGTCTGCGTATGTGCCATGACTTGCTGCCTACAATGGCCTGTCGAGCACGCCCGGCCCCACCTTCACGATGGTCAGGACGTAAAAGATCACAACGATCGCTCCCAGCGCCAGCCCGAGCGCGATCGAGCGCTTGCGGCGCCGGGCCCTGATGTCGTCTTCGCTCCGGTTCGGTCCGGCCATCACACCACCCCGAACCAGTTGATCAGCCCGGCATCGGCCATCAGCGCGAGGAACAGGGCGAACAGATAGGTGAGCGAGAAGGTGAACAGCGTCCGCGCCCGCTTGCGCATCTCGACGCCCTCGGCCATCCGCAGCCGCACCGCGAGCACAGAGAAGACGCACCCGAGGGCCGCCGCCGGCACCGCGTAGAACCACTGCACCAGCCCCGTCAGAACCGGCGTGAACGCGACGAGACTGAGAAGGACCGAGTAGACGACGATCTGGTTGCGCGTCGAAACCTCGCCGGCGACGTTCGGCATCATCGGGATGCCGGCCGCCGAATAGTCGGACTGCTTGTAGAGCGCCAGCGCCCAGAAGTGCGGCGGCGTCCACAGGAAGATGATCAGGAACAGCGCCACGGCGTCGAGGCTGACGGTCCCGGTCATCGCGGCCCAGCCCACCATGGGAGGGAAGGCGCCCGCCGCCCCGCCGATCACGATGTTCTGCGGCGTCCAGCGCTTGAGCCAGATCGTGTAGATCACCGCGTAAAAGAAGATGGTGAAGGCCAGCAGGCAGGCCGCCACCCAGTTCGTCGCCAGCCCCAGCAGCGTCACCGAGAACGCCGACAGCAACAGCCCGAACACCAGCGCCTCGCCGCGCGCCATGCGCCCGGAGGGGATGGGGCGGTTGGCCGTGCGGCTCATCACCGCGTCGATATCGGCGTCGTACCACATGTTTAGGGCACCCGACCCTCCGGCCCCGAGCGCGATGCACAGGATGGCGATCACCGCCTCGACCGGATGCAGCCCCGCCGGGGCCACGATCATGCCGACGAAGGCCGTGAACACAACGAGCGACATCACGCGCGGCTTGAGGAGCGCGACGTAGTCCTCTACGCGCGCTCCGCCATCCGCGATGGCTCCGATCCGGCTGTCGTCAGCATAGGCCAATCAGGCACCCGTTCAGTGGGCCGAGGACGAACTGATCCGCGGCAGGGTTTCGAACTGGTGGAACGGCGGCGGCGAACTGAGCGTCCACTCAAGCGTCGTTGCCCCCTCGCCCCACGGATTGTCGCCCGCGACACGCTTGCGCATGAACGCCTCGGCCACGCCGGCGAGGAACACCAGCAGGCCGACGAACGTGATCGCGTAGCCGATCGAGGAGACCATGTTCCAAAGCGCGAAGGCGTCCGGATAGTCGATGTACCGGCGCGGCATGCCGTTCAGGCCCAGGAAGTGCTGCGGGAAGAACACCAGGTTCACGCCGATGAAGGTGAGCCAGAAATGCGACTTCGCCAGCACCGAGTTGTACATGTACCCGAACATCTTGGGGAACCAGTAGTACCAGGCCGCGAAGATGGCGAACACGGCGCCCAGCGACAGCACGTAGTGGAAGTGCGCCACCACGTAGTAGGTGTCGTGCAGCGACCGGTCGGCGCCCGCATTGGCCAGCACCACGCCGGTCACGCCGC
>CAZNHG010000393.1:0-2953 GCA_964572555.1 uncultured Devosiaceae bacterium
AGGAGAAGCTGCGCTTCGCCATCCGCGAGGGCGGCCGCACCGTCGGCGCCGGCGTCGTCTCCAAAATCGTCGAGTAGTGACGAACGAAATTTAGTGGCGTAACTCCAAAGCAGTTGCGTTTGAGAAGAGGGGCGTCCCGCCGGGGCGCCCCTTTTTCTCTGCTCTGGCGAAGGAGTAGTCCCTGGAAATGCCTCCAGGCACAGGAAAGGCCTTGCACACGGGCGGCTTTGCCATTAGACACTGCCTCCGGCAGTAGGGGTGTAGCTCAGTTGGTAGAGCATCGGTCTCCAAAACCGAGGGCCGGGGGTTCGAGTCCCTCCGCCCCTGCCAGAAAAGTCGTGTCCGACCCCGGGCATGGCGTCAGCCCGGCCATGGGACGTCGGGTGCACGTGGTCGCGACCTCACCCTCCACAATTGGCTCGGTTTGTCGTTGGACCACGCTCGTGCGCAGTTCCTTGCGATCAAGAGACAGTTGTTGCCAGTGAGGCAAGCCGTGCTCGCTTCATTTCCAGTGCGCGTCGCAGCGTGTTGTCATCACTGCCAAACTGCCGCTCCGCCTCGTACTGGTCCCAGGCCTCTTCGACAGTCTCCTTGCTGTTCGCAACTGCGAGATCGTCCTCCAACTCGCAAAGTAGTGCCTCGAGGTCGAAAGGGCTGCGTTCGCCCTCGTCGCCGGTCTCTTCCGGCTCTGCGGCTGCCGATGGCGGCAAGGGCGGAGGAGAGGGCGGCATCGGTGTTGCTAGCCCTGTGTTCTCGTCTTCAGTGAGCACCACTGCCGGAACGTCCCGAGCCTCGAATTCGTCTCGGACACCACCCAGCACATCTGCAAAGAGATCGCGCAAGCAGAAGGCGACGGCACGCTTCTCCAACATTCGCTTTGGGTGCTTGAACCAGGCACCGTCGTTGGGGGCGTCGTACCACTCACCTTTCTCATTCATCCGCCTCACCGTTGAGCGCTCGTCACAAAGTCCGGCGCGGCGTGCGTCCTCTAGGGTGAAAGTTGTTTCCTTATGCTCTCCGGTGTCGCTGCGCTCTGCTCTACGAAACCCGCCTCGGTCATCATGGCCACTCTCGATTGAAGCACACCGCCCAGATTGGCGAACAACTGCAATAAGTCCGTCGCCGTAGAGTGCGAGGCGCCCATTGATTGCCGTGAAGCTGCGCAGGGACGTCATTGGCTTCAGGCCGAGTTCGGCACCAGCCATGATGGCGACTGCAACGGCACTTGTCGCCTCATCGGCTTCTTTGTTGAGGGTAAGCGCGCGTGGCGCCAACCCCGAACGCACCACGGCCTTGGAAACTCGCCAAACGTCCTCGATCGATTGCGGGATAATTGCCGTGACTTGACCCCCGGCACGCAGGGTTGAAACGTGTTGTGTCATCATGCCACCTTCGCTTCCTCTTCGATGCATACACCCGGCACATCGAGGCCGGCGCTGACGGCGCGCTGCGCAAGCTGAAGCATGCAGCGCCGCAGATCTGGGTGGTCCGACAGGAAGGTGTAGAGCGCTGCCTGGTCGACTATTTCCGATACCGTCTTGACCACCACGACGCTGGCGCCGCGTCCATATCCACCACGGATCGTATGGCCCTGCGCGGGCTCACTCACGGATTGCGAACTGTTCCCGACGGGTCCGGTAGGGTCCTCGACGAGGTCGACAGTTTTGACCTCATTCTCTGCTGCCTCGGCGGCAGGCTCGATCTCGCGCTGCTGACGCAGCTTTTCCGTCTCGTACGCGCTCATGGCCTGAGCGACAGCATCGGCACCGAACTTGGCGGACTTCACCAGCGGCTGCCATTTGGCGTCCACTTCCTTGCTGGCGTTCAGATGCGGCTGCTTTTCGGCCTTGCGCCTCTTGTCCGCCTCGCGGGATAGCTCGTTGAGCCGGGCACGCAGGGACTGCGCCTTCGCCTGCTTTTCGTCGCTGTCGATGGTCTCGTATTCCGACAGGCGCTCCAGGGCGCCTTCGATCTGATCGTTCAGCGCTTCGAGGTCGTCAATTGGGTCACTGTTGTGGCGCGTGGCAGACTGCTCCGCTACGCCCTCGTCGAGATCAGGCCAGCCCTTGCCTTCAGCTGCAGCGCGATAGGCCTCCTCGCTCACCGGGTGCTGGCAAACGTAGGACCAGATTTCGGTCGGGTCAGCGGATTGCCCATCGACGAGTGCGACCTGCTCACCATCGTGGTGAAAGATGGCGACGGGTGCGAACGGGCCTCCGCGGTACCTGCGCTTGCGGTAGAAGCCATCATGTGCGTCCCCGTCGTGAATCGGACCGAAATTGCCCGCTAGCGCGTTGCGCCAATATTCGTACTGGTCAGTCATTGATTTCGTTCCCCGGGTCATGTTCGCCAATTCCTAGTGTCCGTGCGCCAAGCGTTAGGAGCTCGGTGTTGGCCCCGACAGCGCGTATCTTGTCTTCGACAATGAACATTCGGTCCCATGCCGCAAATTCGAGCCTAGCGGCAGCGCCGGCGCGGTCACCACTGAGACGGCACTGGCGGGCACAGCGGAGTGTGCTGAGGGCGTGGTGATAGGGGCTCACGACACACCCCCTTCCACAACGACGCGCGCCTCGCGGGCCGAAATGTCGTCGCATTCGCGAAATGATCCGGCCCTGCCGTAGGCGCGCTGCAACTGATCGACCGCTTCATCATTGAGTGGCACGAGCCGGTCCAGCATCCACTCGGGAGAGTTGATCCGCTTGCGGGTCCAGACCTGCTTTTGCTCGCAGGCGGAGAGAAGGTCGCCCAGCATGTTGGCGAGATCGCAGACACCGCCGGTGAAGTCGTCACAGCCGCGCGCGACGTGCCAGAACGCGGCGCGGTCTTCCGAGAGCCGGTCGGCCGCTTCCGAGGCAATGTTGGTGTCGCGATTGCCCAGCGCCGCAGCCAGCATCTCGATCCGCACCAAGTGGCGCCTGCGGATCGCGTCCGGCTCCATCCACGAATTGCC
>CAZNHG010000394.1:0-2951 GCA_964572555.1 uncultured Devosiaceae bacterium
GGCTGTCGGCCACGCCCTTGGTCACGATAGTGCGGTCAACGTCCTTGTTGAGCGCTGCCGCCCATGCACGTTTCGCGGCCTCGTCGTCCCACTTGGAAACATTCGCGCCCCAGATTCCCCTTTCCTCGGTGCCGTGCTTTTCAAGCTGCCTTGCAATGCTGCCGGCCATGTCCTCGTCAATGCCGAGCATCGCCATATAAGCCTGCTCGCGCTTACCGGCCTTCGACCAGTTGAGCGAATTGCGTGCCATGCGGTTTTGCGTCATGACAGACGCCATGCTCTTGACCGTATCGTTCCACAGACCAAGCCCTGTGGCTTTCGTGAATACGTTGGTTGCATTGGCAAGGTAGCGGTCGAATGCGGACTGGAACCGATACGGGTCGTTGAGATCAGCCAGGGACGCAAGACGAGACTGGAGGATCATTTCCGTGACCGCGCCCAAATCCTTCGCATCCTGCTTGGAAATCTTCACGGCTTTCAGGTTTGACGCCAGTGTCGGCAGCGCCTCCCGCATGGTTGCGCGAACACCATGAACGCCAAGCAGGCGGGCCGCGTCCAGCATGCTCGTCAGCGTCACGCCGCCCAACAGGCGCATATAGTTCCATGCCAGTGCGGCGCGGGTGATCTTCGACCAGTCGGACCCTTCCTCCGCTGCCCTGTACGTACCCCGGATCATGTCGCGGAACGCCTCAAGGTTCTGGATGTCGCGGTCCATGAGCTTGCGAAGCCGGGCACGCTCCTTTGGCGTTTCGGCCTGTTTCGACAGATCGTCGTATTCCTTGCGGACAGACTCGATCTGATCCTTCATGTCGGCGCGACCGAACTTTTCCGTCAACTCCACTTCCGCCGACATCTGCCGCGTATAGCGGCGCATGATGAGTTCCATGTCGTTCTCAAGGAACTCTTCGACCATCTCGTCGGGGATGTTGAAGGTGCGCTCCTTCAGCGGCCCGCGCTTTAGCGGAACGATCCAGTCGGGAATATCTCCACCGCCGCGCCCGGTGAGATTGTTGAAGACCGACGACACGACCTCTTCGATATAATCGTCCATGTCCGCCTGAGACACAAAATCGGGGCGGTTCTCCGGTGGAATGCGCTTCATTTCTCCCGCGAAGTAATTGCGGGCCACTTCGCGAAAACGCTCCTCTTCGCCAATGAGCTTCTGACGATTCCACATGCGGGTGACATAGCTGGCCGCTGTCGTCACCTTCACGTCTTCGGGAAGCATCTGGTTCTTTATAGCGCGCTCCATAAGCGGGTCAAATATCTGCTCTCTCGCTTCTCGGGCGGCCTTGGTCACGAGCTCGTTGCCCATCTCGTCAACATCGCCGCGACGACCGGCACGCGCCACGCGCTCATAGAAATCCGTCTTTGTCCCGTCAAAGCCCGCCTTGCGCGCCTGCTTGTAAAGGCTGCGGGATGACGTGATCCAGTTAGCGAGCCGCCCTCGCGAATATTCCTTGACGAGGTTTTCAACCGCCGCGCCGGGCGTGCGCCCTTCCATGTTCATGCGGGTATAGATGGGATTGTCCACCATCTGCGCATAAATCTGGCGCACCTTCTTGGAGGGCGAGAACATGGTCTGGATGCCGGGGTTGATCTTCGCGGCTTCCGTGGCCTTCGCCACGATCTGCGCAGCCCTTGCCCCACCCACGCCAAGATCATCAAGGCTGAGTTCATCAACGGACGACGCGCCAACGCTTTGCATGCGCTCGACAATGGTTTCCGTCACCTCGGCAGGATTGGGCACCTCGTCTGCTAGCTGTTCCTGCAAGCTATTGCTTACGCGATCCCATTCCGTCTTGGTGAAGAACTTGGCCCCGGCTGCGCCCAAAAGCCCGCCCAGAATGGCAGAGCCGCCAATGTTGAAGGCGCTTTCCGCAACCGTGCGTGTTTCCTGCGTGGCCTGGAGTGCGGCTTCCTGAACGCCGACAGCTAGCGCCGTCGCACCGCCTACCGTGGCCGACGACTTTAGAGCCCGATGCCCCACACGCCCACTGCGGATCAACGCGCCACCGGGGAGCAAGATAGTCGGGTCAGACAGGAGGGACGCGCCCATGCCGAGTGCAGTCGCGGTCCATCCTGCCGCCGCCATGGTCTCGCGGTCGCGTTCCTCGCGGTCGATATCAGCCTTTACAGCCTCGAAAGCACGTGGATTATAGACCGTCTCGAACCGATCCGCGTATTTCTCATAGCCCTTGATGTTCTCTGGAGCGAATGGGTCAAAGGTCGGGTCGAGTTCGTTGAAATCATCAACGCCGCGCTTTGCCGATGTCAGCGCAGAACCGATCATGTTTTCCTGCCGCAACCATGCACCAACGGTTTCGGCGTAGGACGGCTCAGGCTCATCGTACTGAGCAATGCCGACATACCCGCCTTGGATGGGAGAAGTGCTGTCGAACGGCATTATTCCGCCTTGCGCCTGTTGCCCTGGGAATCGATGATGGTCGTACCTGTCAGCCTGTCCGCGTTTTCACGGCGCTGCTGTTCGATCTTTGGAAGCGGCTTCGGCTTCTTTGGCGGTGCGGGCGGGCCCTGGAATGGCTTTTGTCCCGTCATCGGGTCGCCTTCGAGGAAGGTATCGAGCGTGCTTTCGCGGTCCCGGCTTCGTTCGACCTCGTTCATATTCTGCTGGCGCTGCGCCCTGTTCTCGCTGAAATCCGCCTCCGGGGCTTCGGGCGGGATCGCATAGAACGGCAGATTGTACATCTGGAGCGGGCCGGTCGTCTCTTGCGCATCAGGGCTCTTGTCGAAATATCCGTGGCCAGTCAGGCGCTCACGATACCATATCTGATAACGCGGCGGCCTGTCGGAGCGATAGTCGCCTTCCGTGTCCTCGTAATATTGCAGGTAGACCTCGGCAGCTTCGATCCCCTCGCCTGCCAGTGCCTCGACAGCCTGAGATGCGATATAGTCGTGCGTGCCGTCAGGACCGGGCGGATAGGTCTTTT
>CAZNHG010000395.1:0-2950 GCA_964572555.1 uncultured Devosiaceae bacterium
AACGGCCCCTATTTCGTCGAGACGAACGAGGAAGCGTTCGCGCTGGCCGAGTCGCCCTCGATGATCGCCTGGCAGGAGACGCTGGCGAGCGAGTACGGGCTCAAGGTCGTGTGCTTCGACTGGGTACAGGGCAACCGGCACTTCTTCACCAGCGAGCCGATCCGCGAACCGGCCGACCTCGAGGGCCTGCGCATCCGCACGCCGCCCGCCCCGATCTGGCAGGAGTCGATCCGCGCGCTCGGCGCGGCGCCGACGGCAATGAACTTCGGCGACGTCTATTCGGGCCTGCAGCAGCGGGCGATCGATGGAGCGGAACTCGTCTATCCCAACATCACGGCGGCGAACCTTTACGAGGTGATGAGCCACGCCAACGAGTCGGCGCACATCAAGCTGATCAACTTCCAGGTGGTCAGCTCCGAGTGGTTCAACGGCCTGCCCGAAGAATATCAAACGGCGCTCGTGGAGGAATGCCGGGCCGCAGGCCAGGACACCTCGGCGGTGATGGAGGAAGCCGCGGCCACGGCCAAGCAGGAGTTGATCGACCAAGGCATGACGATCGTGGACGATGTCAACAAGGACGCGTTCCGCGAGGCCGGCCAGGCCGCCTACGAGGCGCTTGACCTGGTGGAGGCCAAGCAGCAGGTCTACGAGGAAATCGGCAAGGAATAAGCCGGACTTCCCGCATGACCCCGATGCCGGCGAGGACACTTTGATGCGCGCATTCTATGACACGGTGCTGAAAATCGAGGCCGTCCTTGCCGGTGTCTTGCTGATGATGATGGTGGGGTTGATTTTTCTGGGCGGCGTGGCCCGTATGATGGCCATGCCGCTCAACTGGACGATTGACCTCGCCAGTTGCTCCTTCGCCTGGGCGGCGTTCCTTTGTGCCGACATCGCGTGGCGCAAGGATCTATTCATGTCGATCGAGATGCTGGTCGAGCGGGCGCCCGAACGCGTGCAGCGTTGGATCACGCTGTTCAACTATGCGCTGATCGCGGCGTTCCTGATCTATCTCATCTATGCTGGCATCCACATTTCCTGGGTGAGCCGCGCCCGCAGTTTCCAGGGCATTCCGGGAGTGAGCTACAGCTGGGTGACGGCCAGCCTGCCCGCGGGCAGCGCGCTGATGCTCATCACCACGATATTGAAGGTCCGCACGTTCCTGCGCAGCGGCGAGAGGCCCTCGTCCGAACTCGAGCGCGGGACACAGTGAGGCGGTCATGCTGATTGTCGCGATCGCCTTCGTCATTCTTCTCGCCGTCGGCATGCCGGTCGCCTTCGCGATCGGGATATCGGGGGCGCTTTTCTTCATCCAGCACCCGGAGCTGCCATTCACCATCCCCGTACAGGAGACGGTGAGCCAGACGCAGAACTTCGCGCTGCTGGCGGTGCCGCTGTTCATCATGGCGGGCAATTTCATGAACCGGTCGGGGATTACCGACCAGCTTCTCAAGCTCGCCTCGGTGCTGACCGGCAGGCTGAAGGGAGGGCTGGCGCAGGTCTCCATCGCGCTCTCCGCGTTGATGGGCGGGGTCTCGGGCTCCGCCATCGCGGACGCCGCCATGCAGTCGCGCATGATCGGCGAAGCAATGATCCGGCGCGGCATCAGCCGTGGGTTCACCGCCGGCGTCCTGTCGTTCGGCGCGGTGCTAACGCCGATCATCCCGCCGGGGATCGGCATGATCCTTTACGGCTCCATCGGGCAGGTCTCGATCGGGCGCATGTTCGCCGCCGGGATCGTTCCCGCCCTGTTGCTGTGGCTGGGACTTGCCATAGCGGTATGGCTGACCGCGAACGCGCGCGGGTATCGGCCCGAGCGGGACAAGCGCCCCACCCTTCGCGAATTTGGAGGGGCGCTGAAGGGCGGCATCTGGGCGCTGCTGTTCCCGGTGATCTTGCTGTTCGGTTTGCGCACGGGCATCTTCACGCCGTCCGAGATTGGCGCATTCGCGGTCATCTACGCCATCTTCGTGGGCGTTCTGATCTACCGCCAGCTCAAGACCCGCACATTCGTCGAGGCGCTGGAGAACAGCCTGGGCGACGTGGGCTCGGTGATGTTCCTGATCGCGCTGTCGGCGATCTTCAGCTACGGGATCGTGCTCGAGCGGGTGCCGACGCTCATCGCAGGCTGGATTACCGGGGTGACCGACAGTCTTTCAGCCATCATGGTGCTCATCGCTGTGGCGGTAATGGTCGCCGGGCTGGTGATCGATGCGACCGTGCTGATCATTATGCTCACGCCGATCTTCCTGCCGCTGATCCGCAGCCTCGAGGGCGACCCCGTGCATTTCGGCATCGTGTTTATCATCGCGGCGACCATCGGCAACTTCACCCCGCCGGTGGGGGCGGCCATGTATGCGGTGTGCTCGATCCTCAAGACACGGATCGGCGACTACACGCGGGAGTCGCTGCCGCTGATGGCAGCGGTCGCCATCGTGACCGTCGCACTGGTGTTCCTGCCCCGGCTCGTGCTGTTCCTGCCGAACCTGATCTTCGGTTAGGACGCAACGCCCGCCCCGTCGTGGTCGCGCACGCCCACGATGATCCAGCTGTCGTCGCGCAGCGGCACCTGATGCCCGTGCAGCACGTTGATGGAGCCGGTGCCTTCCATGACCACGGCCTGCACCGTCGAGCGGTCAATTACGTTGGCGCGGCGCAAATGGGTGCGCAGGTCTTCCTCGGTGACGCGAGCGATCCGCATGTTCTCCGGCTTCATCTCACCGCCCGGCCCCATCAGCAGGATGGGAGGGTTGTCGGTTGCATTCTCGAACACACGGTAACGGCTACGCAGGCGCGAGACGAGCAGCTGGATGGTGTAGAGCGTTGCAACGGCCACCATTCCCTGCAGAAGCGGGGGATCGGGGGTGACGACGACGCCCGCCAACACCGAGCCGATGGCGATGGTCACCGCAATGTCGAAGGTCGACATCTCCGCGAAGCTGCGCACGCC
>CAZNHG010000396.1:0-1127 GCA_964572555.1 uncultured Devosiaceae bacterium
TCCGAAGACATCGGCGACCGGATCGCCGTCACCGTCGCATCGATCGAGGACGCCGATGGCCAGCCCCATGAACTGCCAGATTAGTTCAAGCGCTTCACGCGTGTCGCGCTTTGCTACCAATTCGACGATCGCCCGTCGCTGTGTCTCCAGGTCATCGACCAGCTGACGCTGTTTGATCCGATCGAGAAAGGATTGCGACCGTGCGATTGTTTTCAAGCGCTTGCGTATCTGACTTGCCACGTCGGCGGGACTTTGGACTGCCGCAAGTTCGAGCCGAAGGCGCCGTTTGGTCGCGGCGTCACCCTCGCTGCATTCGATCAGCAATTCGGCGAGACGCGAAGCGCCAAGCGCTTCCAGGTTCTGCGCATTGAGAGTCTTTTTCGATGCCACTATCTCGTTCCCTGTGATCATCACTCAAGACTTCGAATCGTGACAAGAGAGTTTGCTCGGCATACCCGACCGCCGCAACACCAGAGCCCTGGGCGTTGGTGGTATCTGCTTGTACGCCGCACACATGCCGCTCTGTCTTGGTCCTGTGCGGCCAGAAATGGCGGGCGGCGTTCATATGTCGGGGACTTCAAGTTCAACGACCCGGGTGACAGTCGTTCGTGTCCATCCAATCTGGGCCAAGCTTCTCTCCCGCCCATTTCCGAACCGCGTCGATGCCGTCCAGCGCCAGATGCAGAGAATCCTCGAATATTTGCTCGTTGGAATCGCCGCTATTCGGATACTGAACTATCGTCTCAGCCAGAACCCGTGTTCCGCCCCCCCGGATGGCCACTTATGACGGTCGGATCCTGGACGACCTGAACGGGCAGAACTGGACTGTGATTGTTGGGATGTGCAAACGTCCATTGCGGTCGACACTCGTCGATGTCTCGGGCTTGCACCACGGACAACCTTCCTCTCCAGAAATCCCATAACCGGGAATTGACACCCAGCTGGGATTGCCTCAGCGCGCTCCAGCACGAAGGCCCGCACCACACCCTACAGGAAGGGTAACGATGCACTCGGCGCCGCGTGGAGACCACGGATGGACGATTGCAGCCCGCCGGCTTCGTCAAGGGAATGAAGATCCCGGGTCATTGGACTCATTGTTTGTGGGACCGTTTCAATCGGCATCTGGA
>CAZNHG010000396.1:1137-2949 GCA_964572555.1 uncultured Devosiaceae bacterium
ACGCCGGCCCGGGGCGATCTGATCCAGTGTCAGCGCCCCGAAGCGTCGTTCAAACAATGCGCGGGCCTCGGTCATCGTCTCGGCCATAACGGCATTGACATTCTTCTCCACGAGGCAATCGGTGCGCTCGCTGCGATTGCCGATGGCGAAGAGGCTGGGGCGACCGAGTGCTTCATAGACGGCCAGAAGCGTGATCCGGTCGAGAGGCCGCGCCAGCCGCCATCCTCCGCCCGGCCCTCTTCCCGAGTGCACAAGGCCCGCTTCGCGCAGGCCGGCCATCGTGCGCCGAAAGACAGCCGGATTGGTCCCCATACTGCGCGCCAGAGCCTCGGAAGTGAGCGGTGCATCCGCCTGGGCCATGTGAAGCAGCACATGAAGGACATCGGAGAGACGAGTGTTTCTGTTCACTATTTTTCCTTCGTTCCTTCTGCGGACCCACGGAGCGCATTTCATGCCAGATAATTCGCATCTCCTATTGATACAATATCGACACGCTATTATATAGCACCAACTGATACATATTTCGACGGTTCCTTGCCAACCCGTGGAGCCGCTGTGCAGGCGCATGGAGATGCAAATGACTCTGGACACGATCATCGTCGGAAAGAGAACCGGCCTGTCCGTTATCCGGCTTGGCAATGGAACCAAGCGACCACTCGATGCCCTGTTCATCGGTGCGGCAAGCCGCTTCAACAGCGATATCCCCGAACGGCTCGGATGCGCCATCGAGGAAGCTCCGCTCGGATCGGTTGTCACCGCAAACGACATAGGGCCACCAATGTCCCTGGCGTCTATTCCGCTGGCGACCTCACGCGGATGGGCCATACCATCACCTTCGCCTGTGCCGACGGGCTGATGGCGGCGCCGGCCATCCATCGCTCCCTTGCATTCGCAGACCAATAACTATGCCCCACAAACACACCCCGTTTACCGACCCGACCGCCACTGCGTCCTATGCGGAAAACACCCAGCACCGGGTGCCAGGTTTGGCCGACCTCCATCGCATGGTGATGTTGCTTCTTGCCGAGCAGGCGCCGGAATCGGCCCATATGCTGGTCGTCGGCGCCGGAGGGGGCATGGAGGTTGCGGCCATGGCCGAGGCGCAATCAACCTGGTGCTTCACCGGCGTCGACCCTTCACCCGCAATGCTGGATCTTGCCCGCAATGCGGCTAAGCCGTTTGCCGATCGTGTCGATCTTGTTGAAGGTACGGTTGATCAATTGCCGGAAGGCCGGTTCGAAGGTGCGACTTGCCTCCTTGTCTTCCATCACCTCGATCGAAATGAGCGCCTCCAAACCTTGCGGGAAATTCGCCGACGCCTGAAACCGGGCGCTCGCCTGGTGTTCGTGGAGCACGCGGCCTGTGCGCCCAACCCCGCGCGTTGGTTGGCGCGTTCCGTCGCCTTTGCCGACCAAGACGGCCCCGACTGGTCGAAAGCCGAGGCCTCCGGCCAAATGATGGTCGAGCGGCTGACATTGCTCACGCCCGCGGAGGAAGAGGACCTGCTGCGCGAAGCTGGATACGACGATATCGCGCTGTTCTACGCCGCCTTGTCCTTCCGGGGCTGGATCGCGCGCGCCGACCCGAGCTGCAGCTACAATTACCCGCGGTGATCCTCCGTTTCGGGGCGTCAGCCCGGTCTGTGGCTCGTGCGCACGAGTTCACGCCTCTTGCGCGCCGTCGTCATTCCGGAGTCGATGAAGCGATACGCATGGTGCGCCAGTTCGACATTGTCCGTCCACAAGTTCCGCCAGATCGCGGTTTTGAGGGACAAGTCGCGGTCCACGACCTCCGAGGAAAACGACTCGAAGG
>CAZNHG010000397.1:0-2930 GCA_964572555.1 uncultured Devosiaceae bacterium
ACGTTCCATCTGAGCAAGTGAGGCCATCATGTGAAAGAAAAACCGCCCATAGGGTGTGGTGGTGTCGATGCCATCAGTCAGACTGCGAAACTGCACGCCTTGTCGGGCAAGTTCACTGACTAAATCCACCAGCCCTTTGACCGAGCGCCCGAGACGATCGAGCTTCCACACCACAAGGATATCGTCCTGACGCAAGTGGGATCGGGCCTCGCTCAAGCCGGGACGATGGCTTTTGACTGCCGACGCTTTGTCGGTAAAGACACGCTCACAACCCGCCTGATAAAGTGCATCGAGTTGCAAATCGAGTAATTGATCTTCTGTTGAGACCCGTGCATAACCAATCAGCACCCTGTTACCTCCCTGTGTTTCTCAAAAATCATGTCGATGATATCATGCCGAGAACCTTAAATCGAGAATAGGTTTCGAGAACGCTAAGGCCCTGTTGTCGCGTGCGACAAGCGGCCGTCTGGGAGGCTTCTCAAAACCGAGCGATATGGAGAAGTGGCGGAGCCCAGGAGGGCGGCTGAGGGGAGAGGCATGCCTGTCGAGTTCCTGACCGAAGAGCAACAGCACCGTTACGGACGCTATACGGAAGAGCCATCGCCACTTCAGTTGGCACGCTATTTCCACTTCGATGATCGCGATCGCCAACTCATCAATCGCCGCCAGAGAGATCACACCCGCTTAGGATTTGCCATCCAACTGGGAACCGTAAGGTTTTTGGGAACGTTTCTGCCCAATCCCACCGCCGTCCCCGATAATGTCGTGGCCTATGTCGCCAATCAACTCGATTTGGAAGACCCCGACTGCCTATCACGATATGCGTCGCGCGATACCCATTGGGATCATGCCACGCAGATTCAGCAAGCTTACGGATACCACGATTTCTATGATCCCCACGAGGTCTTTCGTCTCGTGCGGTGGTTGTACAGCCGGGTGTGGCTTAGTGCCGAGCGGCCCAGTGTGTTATTCGATTTAGCCACGGCCCGCTTGGTCGAAAGGAAGGTGTTATTGCCGGGGGTGACCACGCTGGAGCGTCTCGTGGCCCGGGTACGCGACCGAGCCGCCGCCCGGTTGTGGCATCAACTGACGCAATTGACCAATGCGGATCAACAAGTGAACCTCGACACCCTGCTTCAAGTTCCTGAGGGTGAACACACCACGCTCTTGGAGCGGCTTCGACGAGCCCCCAGCCGGGTGAGTGGACCGGGGTTAGTCGCGGCCTTGCATCGGTTGGATGAGATTCGTGCGCTCGGCGTCAGCGATATCTCCCTTGACCATATCCCTCTCAATCGACTGCGCGCCTTAGCCAGGTATGCGGCGGCCGCACGAGCCCAAGCCATCGGCCGCATGGCGCCTGAACGTCGAACGGCAACCCTCCTCGCCTTTGCGCATGCGTTTGAGCGGACGGCAATGGATGATGCCATCGACTTGTTGGATGGGTTGGTTAGCGATATTGTGCGGGGCGCGCATAAAGAGGGTGAAAAGGAGCGACTCCGCACTCTGCATGACCTCGATGTCGCTGCTTTACAACTGTGGGATGCCGTTCAAGTCCTCTTAGATCATCACGTCAAGCCGATCGATATCCGGACCCAAACCTTTCAACGGGTGCCGCGCCAACGTCTCCTGGAAGCCGGTGCTGAAGTCGAAAAGTTGACGCGGCCTCCCGACGACAACTACTACGATGAACTCGTCGAGCGCTACAACAGCGTTCGACGTTTTTTGCCAACCCTCTTGCGGACCGTTTCGTTTGAGGGCATCCAAGCCGGTCAACCCCTTCTCGATGCTTTGGCATTTCTCGGTCGGATCGAAAACCAGCGCCGGCCGGACATGCGCCAAGCCCCTCTGGAAGGCGTCCCCAGTGCGTGGCGCCGTCTCGTCAAACCGCCTCGCCAGGCTGAAGTGGACCGGCGAGCCTATACCCTGTGTACCTTGGAGCGTTTACAAGATGGCCTGAGGCGGCGTGATGTCTTTGTCTCACGAAGTGAGCGCTGGGGCAATCCACGCATCAAACTGTTACAAGGTGAGCAATGGGAAGCCATGCGGTCTCAAGTCTGTCGCGCCCTGAACCGCAACGAATCACCGGAACCTGAACTCGAAGGTCTGGCGCATCAGTTGGATGCCGCTTATCGACGTACTGCGGAAAACTTTCCGACCAATGCGGCGGTTCGGATCGAACCGAGTAAGGGGCGCGATACCCTCACGCTGACCGGACTCGATAAGCTCGATGAACCGCCCAGTTTGATCAAACTGCGCGATGAGGTCTTCGCCCGGCTGCCTCGGGTTGATCTTCCCGAAGTGCTTCTGGAAATCCATGCCCGGACCGGCTTTGCGACTGAATTTACCCACCTGAGTGAAGGGGAGGCGCGAGCTGCTGATCTTCCCGTGAGTATCTGTGCAGTGATGCTCGCCGAAGCCTGTAATATCGGACTCGAACCAGTGGTGCGGTCCGATGTCGCCGCGCTGACACGGGGACGTCTCAATTGGGTGCAGCAAAACTATATCCGGGCCGACACCCTGACCCAGGCGAATGCCAGGCTCGTCGATACCCAGTCCACCATCGCCTTGCCTCAGGAATGGGGCGGCGGTGAGGTGGCCTCGGCGGATGGACTGCGCTTCGTGGTCCCCATTCGCACCCTGAATGCCGGTCCCAATCGCAAGTATTATGGCGCCCATCGAGGCGTGACCTACTACAACTTCAGCTCGGACCAATTCATGAGCTTCCATGGCATCGTCATTCCTGGGACGCTGCGCGATTCGATGTACATTCTCGATGGCTTGCTGGAGCACCAGACGCAGTTGCGACCGGTTGAAGTCATGGCCGACACCGCTGGAGTCAGTGATGTGGTGTTTGGGTTATTTTGGCTGCTGGGCTACCAATTCAGCCCGCGTTTAGCTGACATTGGCGAAGCGCGGTTTTGGCGTATGGA
>CAZNHG010000398.1:0-2924 GCA_964572555.1 uncultured Devosiaceae bacterium
TTCCACAACGCCTCCTTTTGGGTCGCCACCGGGTCGCCACCAAAATTGGCAACATGGCGCAACGCCACGAAACAAGGCAGTGGCAAAATAGCGCTACTTCAATAGGTTGCGGGTTTCGGTAATTCCCGGACACGCGTTTCGCTAAATCCCGGACAGCTCCGGGCCCCCGGACACGGTTGGTCATCGCCTGCGCCGTCACGGCATTCTGCCGGTCTTGAACGAGATCGGGAGGGGACATGCCACGACGGAAGCAACGGAGGCGCATGACTGTGCAAGATATACGAACGATATTGCGGCTGACGCATGAACAGGGCCTTTCGGTGCGCGAGGTTGGCCTGCGCCTGAAGCTCAGCAAGACGACCGTGGCGACCTATCTGTTTCGAGCGCGGGAGGCAGGTCTGAACTGCTGGCCGTTGCCCGCCGGTCGAGATGACGATGCCACCCTGAAGGAGGCGCTGTTTCAACGTGTCGGCCGCCCGCCCCAGGATCTGAGCGAACCCGACTGGCCGAAGATGGCGGCGGAGATGAAGCGCAAGGGCGTAACGCTGGTGCTGCTCTGGGAGGAATACCGGGCGGCGCATCCCGATGGCTATGGCTACACCTGGTTCTGCGAGCGCTACCGCGAGTTCGAGAACCGCATCAGTCCCCGGTATCGCAACCGGCATGAGGCCGGCGCGGTGATGCAAACGGACTATGCCGGCCATACCATCCCGGTGATCGACCCGGGCACAGGTGCTGAGCATCGCGCCCAGATCTTCGTCGCCGTGCTGGGCGCCTCGAACTACACCTTCGCCTGGGCGAGCCTCAGCCAGAAGCTGCCCGACTGGATCGAAGCGCAGGTCCGGGCGCTGAAGTTCTTCGGCGGGGTGCCCAAAGCGATCGTATGCGACAATCTCAAGGCCGCCGTGGCCAAGCCGCTCTGGTTCGAGCCGTCGCTGACCAAGACCTTCTCCGACATGGCCACGCATTACGACACGACGGTGCTGCCCGCACGGCCGCGCAAGCCGCGCGACAAGGGCAAGGTGGAAGGCGCCGTGCTGATCGTGGAGCGCTGGATTCTGGCCCGCCTGCGCAACCGGCAGTTCTTTTCCATCGAGGCGCTGAACGTCGCCATCGCGGACCTGCTCGATGATCTGAATGCACGAACCATGCGCCGGGTCGGGCGCTCGCGGCGTGAGCTGTTCGAAGAGATCGAATGCCCCGCCCTCAGCCCGTTGCCCGACACGCCCTTTGAGTACGCCGAATGGAAGCGCGCCAAGGTGCATCCCGACTATCACATCGAGGTGCTTCATGGCTTCTATTCCGTGCCCCACCGCCTGATCGGCCGGCACGTCGATGTGCGCCTGACGCACCGTATGATCGAGATCTTCCATAACCATGAACGGGTTGCGGTGCATCATCGCCGCGGTCAGCGCGGCGGGCATACCACCATCAGGGAACACATGCCCAAGGCCCACCAGCGCCATGGTGGCATGACGCCCGAGAGCCTGATCGGGCGGGCCGCCCGCACCGGATATCATGCCGCCGCGCTCGTCGAGCGCCTGATGCGCGACAGGCCACACCCCGAACAGGGATATCGCTCTGCCCTCGGCGTGCTCGGCCTGCAGCGGCAGTTCGGCGCGGACAGGTTGGAAGCCGCCTGCGAACGCGCCCTGACGGTCGGCACGGTCAACTATGCCTCGGTTCGCTCCATCCTGATCACCGGTCTGGACCGGGCGCCCAGCCCGCCGGACCCGATCACCGCCACCCCGGTCCACGACAATATCCGTGGTCCCGGCTACTACCAGTAACCCTCAGCACAAAAGGACCATTAAATGCTGACACACCCCACACTCGATCAGATGGCCGCGCTTGGCCTCTCAGGCATGGTCGATGCCTGGAAAACCTTGGCCGAACAGGACCCCGATCAGGCGCTCGACCGCAATGAATGGCTCGGCCTCATGCTGGACCGCGAAGCCACAGCCCGGGCCGACAAGCGCTTCGCCAACAGACTCCGCAACGCGAAGATGCGCTTTCCCAACGCCTGCATCGAAGATGTCGATTTCGCCGCCAGCCGGGGCCTCGACCGGCGTCAGATCCTCGCGTTCGCCCAGGGCGATTGGATCAAGGCCAAGGAACAGATCATCCTCACCGGCCAGACCGGCACAGGCAAGACATGGCTGGCCTGCGCCTTCGGCCACCAAGCCGCACGGCTCGACTATTCCGTCCTTTATGTCCGCATGCCGCGGCTCTTCGAGGACATGGCCATGGCACGCCTCGATGGGCGCTTCCCCCGTCTCGTCGACAAACTGGCACGCGTCCAGCTGCTGGTGCTCGACGACTGGGGCACGCATGGGCTGACCGACCAACACAGGCTCGATCTGCTCGAGCTCTTCGAGGAGCGATATCAGCGGCGCTCCACCATCATCACCGCCCAGCTCCCCGTCTCGGGCTGGCATAACATGATCGGTGAACCCACAATCGCCGACGCCATCCTCGACCGGATCGTTCACAATGCGCACCGCATCGACCTCAAGGGGGACAGCATGCGAAGAAAGGATCGAAACGCGAACTTGACCTCCGCCGAAAACACCGAAACCATGCAAACCGAAACATAATCGCAGGCAGATGATCAGCCGTGCCCGAACTGTCCGGGAATTACTGAAACGGCCGTCCGGGATTTAGCGTAATCGCTGGCCGGTATTTCTGAAATCCGCAAATAGGTTGTCACAACCAGAGGAAACATCAGGTAATGCCGGAATAGCTATTTCTTGAGACTACGAATCTGGGGGTCGGGAGTTCGAATCTTCCCGGGCGCGCCATTTTCCTTCCCAAGCCTGTTTCCCCGGGACGACGCGGCCGCCCGTCCTAAAGCGGCAACACCCCGTTGTCCTTGACCTCCTCGAGGACCGGGTAGGAGTGGCTCTCGCGCACGCCCGGCAGGG
>CAZNHG010000399.1:0-2903 GCA_964572555.1 uncultured Devosiaceae bacterium
CGCGCTTGATGATCTGCTCGAGCGCGCGGATCAGCGCCTCGCCCCCGTCGACGCCGAAGCGCTTGGTGCCCGTATACTTGACGTCGAGGAATTTCTCGAAGCCTTCCGCCTCGATCAGCTTGTTCAGGATCGCCTTGCGGCCCTGGGGCGTGAACGTGATCGCCTTGTCCGGCCCCTCGATGCGCTCCTGCAGCCAGGACTTCGCCTCGGGGTCGGAGATGTGCATGAACTCGATGCCCACCGTCGAGCAGTAGGTGCGCTTGAGCACCTCCAGCATCTGCGGGATGGTGGCGAATTCCATGCCCAGGTAGTAGTCGATGAAGATCTCGCGCTCATAATCGGCCTCGGTGAAGCCGTAGGTCTGCGGATCGAGCTCGGGCGCCGGCTCGGGCTCCCGCAAATGCAGCGGATCGAGGTCGGCCTGCAGATGCCCGCGCATGCGATAGGCGCGGATCATCATGATGGCGTGGATGGAATCGCGGGTCGCCTGCAGCACCTCGGTGCTCGTGGGCGCCTCGCCGCGCGCCGCGGCGCGTTCGATCGTCTTGGCCTCAGCCTTGACCGCCAGATCGCTCCAATCGCCATCTAGTGCGGAGACGAGTTCGCCGTCCAGCGCCTGCGGCCAGTCCGGCCGCGCCCAGCTCGGGCCCCTGGCGTTCTTGGCGACGTCGCCCGGCGCGTCCTCCAGCTTGCCAAAAAAAGACCGCCACGTCTCGTCGACATTGGCGGGATCCTCTTTGTAGCGGGCATAGAGGTCCTCCATGTAGGCGGCATTGCCCCCGTACAGAAAGGAGGTGAGCAAGAACAACTCGTTCTTTTCCTGACGTGTCATATGTACCAGCGGCGAGGGATGGCCTCGTCTTCCCTTGTGGTTACGCGTCCCTACGCATCCGTGACCAGTGGACGGGTGCCGCAGTGTGCCCTGCGACACCTTAGTATGCTGTTAACGCTTTTTGAAAGGGTTCTCATCCCTTCAGCGTTTCCATGAGCGCCGCGCCGATCTTGGCCGGCGAGCGCGCGACCTTGATCCCGGCCTCTTCCATGGCCGCGATCTTGTCCTCGGCGCCGCCCTTGCCCCCGGAAATCACCGCGCCGGCATGGCCCATGGTCCGTCCCGGCGGGGCGGTGAGCCCGGCGATGAAGCCGGCCATCGGCTTCTTGCGGCCCTTTTTCGCCTCGTCGATGAGGAACTGCGCGGCGTCCTCCTCGGCGGAGCCGCCGATCTCGCCGATCATGATCATGGATTCGGTTGCCTCGTCGGCCAGGAACATCTCCAGCACGTCGATGAACTCCAACCCCTTCACGGGATCACCGCCGATGCCGACGGCCGTAGTCTGCCCAAGGCCCTCGTTTGTGGTCTGGAACACTGCCTCATAGGTAAGCGTGCCCGAGCGCGAGACAATCCCCACCGACCCCCTCTTGAAGATGTTGCCCGGCATGATGCCGATCTTGCACTCCTCGGGGGTGAGAACGCCGGGACAATTCGGCCCGATCAGCGTGGTGCCCGACTTGGCCAGCCGCGCCTTCACATCGACCATGTCGCGTACCGGCACGCCCTCGGTGATGCACACCACCAGCCCGAGCTCCGCATCGATCGCCTCGTGGATCGCCGCGGCCGCGCCTGCGGGAGGGACGTAGATGACGCTCGCCGTCGCGCCGGTCGCTTCCTTGCCCTCGGCAACGCTGGCGAAGATGGGCAGCTCGGTGCCGTCGACCTCGCTCGTCCAGGTCTCGCCGCCCTTTTTCGGGTGCGTGCCCCCGACCATCTGCGTGCCGTAATAGGCCAGCGCCTGCTCGGTGTGAAAGGTGCCGGTCTTGCCGGTCAGGCCCTGCACCAGAACCTTGGTGTTCTTGTCAACGAGAATGGACATGCGTTTTCCTAAAGCCTTTTGAGTTCCGAAACGGTCAGCTCGCTTGCCGCGTTGCCGGTATTCAGCGTGGAGGCCGGCTCGACCATGAGAACCACCGGTTCGTGTGTAAGGGATCGGGGCCTGTGCACGACGGTGCGGGGCACGACGATGAACTCGCCCTCCCCGAGCTCCACCGATCCGTCGCGGAAGTCGATGACGATCCGCCCGCGCAGGACCAGAAAGGCCTCGTCCTCGGCGTCATGGGAATGCCAGTCGAATTCGGCGCCGAACCTGGCGATCTTGACCTGGGAGTCGTTGATGTCGCCCGCGATATGGGGCTCGAAAACCGCCTTGATCGACTCGTCGGCGGCTGCCAGCAGATCGATCTTGCGCGGCGGCATCGGCGTCAGCTCCCCTGCACCGCGGCGACGATCTTCTTTGCGGCGTCATCGAGATCGTCCGCGGCGATGACGTTGAGCCCGCTTTGCTCGATGAGTTCCTTGCCCTCGGCGACGCGCGTCCCCTCGAGGCGTACGACCAGCGGCACGTTGAGCCCGACATCCCTGACCGCGGTGAGAACGCCCTCGGCGATCACGTCGCAGCGCATGATGCCGCCGAAGATGTTCACCAGGATCCCCTCGACGTTCGGATCGGCGGTGATGATCTTGAACGCGGCGGTCACCTTCTCGGCGCTGGCCCCGCCCCCGACATCGAGGAAGTTGGCCGGCTCGGCGCCGTAGAGCTTGATGATGTCCATCGTGGCCATGGCGAGCCCGGCGCCGTTCACCATGCAGCCGATATTGCCGTCGAGTGCGACATAGGCGAGGTCCCATTCGGAGGCCTCGATTTCCTTGTCGTCCTCTTCGGTCATGTCGCGCAGCTCGCGCACGTCCTCGTGACGGAACAGCGCGTTGCCATCGAACGACACCTTGGCATCGAGCACGCGCAGGTGCCCGTCATCCATCACGATGAGCGGATTGATCTCAAGAAGGCTCATGTCCTTCTCGCCGAAAGCCTTATAAAGGGCCGGGAACAGCTTCATGCCGTCCTCGC
>CAZNHG010000400.1:0-2902 GCA_964572555.1 uncultured Devosiaceae bacterium
TCACGCCGCAAAACGTCGAGTGCATCGCCCCGGCCAATCCGGGCGGCGGCTGGGACTTCACCTGCCGCCAGGTCGGTAAGACCCTGCAGGACCAGGGGCGCATCCCCTCGACCATGCAGGTCGTCAACCGCGCCGGCGGCGGCGGCGGTGTCGCCTATGCCGAGGTGGTGAACAAGCGCAACGACGACAACGATCTCATCGTGGCCGCCTCCTCGGCGACGGCCACGCGCCTGGCGCAGGGCGCCTATCCGGGCAACACCATGGACCAGGTGCGCTGGCTGGCGACCATCGGCGCCGACTACGGCGTGATCGCGGTCGCCGCGGATTCCGAGATGGAGACGCTTCCCGACCTGCTCGACCGGATCAACGAAGATCCCAGCGCCATCTCCGTGGCGGGCGGTTCCGCCGTCGGCGGCTGGGACCACCTCAAGGTGCTCATCGCCGCCCAGGCCTACGGCATCGAGGATGTTCGCGCGGTCAAGTACATCGCCTTCGACGGGGGCGGCGAAGCGGTGACCCAGCTTCTCGCCGGGTCGGTTCAGGCCTTCACGGGCGATATCTCCGAGGCCAAGGGCTTCGTGGATTCGGGCGACATCAAGGTCCTCGCGGTCCTGGCGCCGGAGCGCCTGCCGGGCGAGTTCTCCGAGTTCCCGACCGCCCAGGAGCAGGGCGTGGACGCCATCGGGGCCAACTGGCGCGGCTTCTATGCGCCGGGCAACATGTCCGACGAAGCCTACGGCTACTGGGTGAATGCTATCGCCGAGATGTATGCCACGGACGAGTGGAAAGAGGTCATGTCCAACAACGGGCTTGCGCCGCTCGATCTGCAGGGCGAGGAGTTCGAGAGCTTCGTCGCCGACTCGGTCGCCGAGATCACCCAGATCTCCAAGGACATCGGCATTCTCGAGTAGCCTGAACGACCGGCGGCGGGGCGGCCTGGCCGTCCCGCCGTTATTGGGCCATGATGCCGGCGCGGGTCAGCTACCCGGCGTCGGCACGATGGGAGGAGACCATGAGCGATCGCGTTTTCGGGGGCATCGGCATTGCCCTGGCGATTTTCTACATCTGGGCGGCGACGCTGATCCAGGAAAGTTTCATCAGCGATGCGGTGGGGCCCAAGACCTTTCCGATCATCATCGGATTGGTGCTGGGTCTGTCGTCGCTCTACTGCCTGGTCAAACCGGATCCATCGCCCGAATGGCCGCAGCTCGGCACGCTCGCCGAGATCGGCCTGGCGGTTCTCGTCCTGCTCGCCTACGCCATCGCGCTTCCCGAGATCGGCTTCGTCATCGCCACGGCGGTCGCCTCCACCTACCTGACATGGCGGCTGGGCACGAAACCGCTGCAATCGGTGGTCGCAGGCGTTCTCACCTCGGCAGGCATCTTCGTCATCTTCCGGCTGATCCTCGGGCTGTCCCTGGCCCGCGGTCCCCTGGGCTTTTGAGAGCGGAGGACTGAGAAATGGAAATAATGTCGTCACTCGCCGACGGCTTCGCCGTCGCCCTCTCCGCCCAGAACCTCGCCCTGGCGCTGATGGGCTGCCTTCTCGGCACGATCATGGGCGCGCTGCCCGGCCTCGGTCCGTCGAACGGCGTCGCCATCCTTATCCCGCTGGCGTTCACGCTGGGGCTCGGGGCCACGCCCTCGCTGATCCTTCTGACCTCGGTCTATTACGGAGCGATGTACGGGGGGCGCATCTCCTCGATTCTTCTCAACATACCCGGCGACGAGCCGGCCATGATGACCTGTCTCGACGGCTACCCCATGGCCCAGGCCGGACGGGCGGGGGAGGCGCTGGCGCTCTCTGGCATCGCCTCCTTTGTCGGCGCCTTCTTCGCCACCTGGGGGCTGGTCTTTCTCGCCCCCCAGCTCGTCAAGGTCGCGCTGCTGTTCGGCCCGGCGGAGTATTTCGCGCTCTTCGCGCTCGCCTTCATGACGCTGGGCGGCGTGTCTTCGACCAACCAGGCCAAATCGGCCTTCGCCGCGGCGCTGGGCCTCGGCCTCGCCATGGTCGGCGTCGACACCCAGACCGGCGTGCCGCGCTTCACCTTCGGCGAGGTGCACCTCTACGACGGCATCGACTTCCTGGTGGCCATCGTCGGCCTCTTCGCCCTCTCCGAGGTCTTCATCTTCCTCGAGCACAGGGGCGAGGAGCGCGGCGGGGAACCCGGCGGCGGCAAGCCCGGCAAGATGGACATCGGCCGCATCATCCCGCCCTGGAGTTTGATCGCGGGCTGCATCCCGACCATGCTGCGCACGTCCGTGGTCGGCTTCGTCGCCGGCGTGCTGCCCGGTGCGGGCGCCTCGCTCGGCTCGTTCCTCGCCTACTCGACCGAGAAGCGCCTGGTCGACCGCGAGGGCACCTTCGGCACCGGCGACCCGCGTGGCGTCGCGGCGCCGGAAGCGGGGAACAACGCCGCCGCCGGCGGCGCCCTCGTGCCCATGCTGGCGCTCGGCGTGCCGGGCTCGGGGACGACCGCGGTGCTGCTGGCGATGCTGCTCGCGCTCAACATCACGCCGGGGCCGCTGCTTTTCCAGAACAACCCCGACGTGGTCTGGGGCCTGATCGCGGCGCTCTTCATCGGCAACTTCATGCTGCTCCTGTTGAACATCCCGATGGTGGGCCTCTTCACGCGCGTCCTGCTGGTGCCGCCGCGGATCCTGATGCCGGTCGTCGCCATGATCGCCTTCGTCGGCATCTACGGCATCTCGGGGTCCAGCTTCGACCTCCTGATGATGGTCCTCTTCGGCCTCATGGGCTGGGTGCTTAGGAAGCTCGACGTGCCGCTGGTGCCAGTGATCCTTGGCGTCCTGCTCGGCAACATGATGGAGGCCAACCTCCGCCGCGCGATGACCATCTCGGACGGCGACTGGACGGCGCTCTTCGCCTCGCCGCTCGCGA
>CAZNHG010000401.1:0-2878 GCA_964572555.1 uncultured Devosiaceae bacterium
CATCATCGCGCCGGGCCGCACCTACCGCCACGATTCCGACCAAACCCACACCCCGATGTTCCACCAAGTCGAGGGGCTGGTGATCGACGAGAGCTCGCATATCGGGCAGTTGCGCTGGGTGCTCGAGGAGTTCCTCAAGGCCTTTTTCGAGGTCGACGACGTCAAGACGCGCTTCCGCCCGTCCTTCTTCCCCTTCACCGAGCCCTCGATGGAGGTGGACGTGCAGTGCGACCGTTCGGGCAGCGAGGTGCGCATCGGCGAGGGCGCGGACTGGATGGAGATACTGGGGTGCGGAATGGTGCATCCCAACGTGATCTCCATGGCCGGGCTCGACCCCGAGAAATACCAGGGCTTCGCCTGGGGCATGGGGATAGACCGGCTGGCCATGCTCAAGTACGGCATGCCGGACCTGCGCGCCTTCTTCGACGCCGACCAGCGCTGGATCGACCACTACGGCTTCAGGCCGCTCGATATTCCGACGTTGTTCGGGGGACTGTCGGGGTGATGACCCACACCTCTGCCGAACCCGTCACGTTCGTCGTCACGGACATCGAGACCGACGGCCATTCGCCGCTTCGGAACTCCATGCTGAGTTTCGCCAGTGTCGCGGTGAGCTATGACGGGACGGTGTACGGCGAGTTCGAGACGGTGCTTCAGCGCCGCACGGACCGGGAGTCGGACGCCTACACCATGGAATGGTGGAAGGGGTTTCCCGAGGCCTATGCGGCGGCGACCGCCAACCCGCAGCCGGCGGAAGCGGAAATGCCGCGGTTTGCCGACTGGGTGGAGGACCTGCCGGGGCACAAGGTGTTCTGCGCCGCGCCGATCATGTTCGACGGCCCGTGGATGGATCACTATCTCGACACCTTCGCCGAGACACGGGCGCTGGGCGGGCCGTACGCGGGCCGGCAACTGTTTCGCGGCGGCGGGGTGTGCCTTTACACCATGGCGGGGACGCTGCGCGGGCAGGACTATCTCAACTGGGGCATGCAGCGCGCGCCCGCCGAGTGGTATGGCGACATTCCGCATACCCACAAGGCCATCGACGATGCGCGCGGCTTCGCCAATGTCCTTGTCAAACTCTTCGAACTGAACGGGCAGCTGCCCAGGATCGACAACGCAACAGGCGCTTACCAATGAAATTCACGCTCGACTGGCTCAAGGATCATCTCGACACTGCGGCCGGGGCCGACGAGATCGTCGAAACGCTGACTATGATCGGCCTCGAAGTGGAAGAGGTCGAGGACCATGCCAAGGCGCTTTCCGATTTCACGATCGCCTACGTGGTATCGGCGGAAAAGCATCCCAATGCCGACAAGCTGAAGGTGTGCATGGTGGACACCGGTTCGGGGGATCCGGTGAAGGTGGTGTGCGGCGCGCCGAATGCGCGGACGGGCATGAAGGGCGTGTTCGCCGCGCTGGGCACCTATATTCCGGGCACCGAATTCACGCTGAGCAAGGGCAAGATCCGGGGCGAGGAATCGAACGGCATGCTGTGCTCAGAGCGCGAGCTGATGCTGTCGGACGATCACGAGGGCATTATCGATTTGCCCGAGGATGCGCCGGTGGGCGCTAAATATGCCGACTACGCAAAGATCGGCGGGCTGGTGATCGACGTCGCCATCACGCCCAATCGCGGCGATTGCACCGGCGTTCACGGCATTGCGCGCGACCTGGCCGCCGCCGGCATCGGCACGCTGAAGGAAAACCGGATCGAACCGGTTCCCTCCACCGCGGGTGCCGGTTCCATACCGCCGCTCGAGCATCGCTTCGGGCCGGACGAGTCCAAGACCATCCGCAAGTTCGCCGGGCGGCTTATCAAGGGCGTGAAGAACGGCCCGTCGCCGGACTGGCTGCAGGCGCGCCTGCGGGCCATCGGCCTTAGGCCCATCAACGCGCTGGCCGACATCACCAATTTCATCTCCTATGACCGGGGCCGGCCGCTGCACGCCTATGACGCGGACAAGGTGGCGGGCACCATGCACCTGCGCAATGCGAAGGCGGGCGAAAAGCTCGACGGGCTGGACGGCAAGGAGTACACGCTCGACGAGACCATGACGGTGATCGCCGACGATCAGAGCCCGCTCTGTCTCGGCGGAATCCTGGGCGGCGAGCGTTCGTCGTGCACTGGGGAAACCGTCAACATCTTCATGGAATGCGCGTCCTGGGATCCGCAGCTCATCGCCCAGACCGGGCGCAAGACGGGCATCGTCTCGGATGCGCGCTATCGCCTCGAACGTTCGGTGGACCCGGCTCTTACCGAGCCGGGGCTGGAGCTGGCGACGCGGATGGTTCTCGATATCTGCGGCGGCGAGGCTTGCGAACCGGTGATCTCCGGCGAAGAGGAGATTCCCGAAACCGTCATCGATTTCCCGGTTTCCGAAGTGAAGCGCCTGATCGGGCTCAATGTCACGCGGGCCGAAATCACGGGCGCTCTGAAACTTCTGGGATTCTGGGTGTCGGGCAACGGCGATACGGTGAAAGTCGCGGTGCCGAGCTGGCGCCCCGATGTCACGATGAAGGCGGACCTTGTCGAGGAAGTCATGCGCATCGTCGGCGTCGACCGCGTGCCGGTCGATCCGCTCCCGCGCCTTTCCGGCGTGGCGCCGAAGATGCTTACGACCATGCAGAACCGCCGGCGCATCGCCCGGCGCGTTCTGGCGGCACGGGGGCTCGACGAGGCGGTGACGTGGTCGTTCATCTCCGAGGCCGAGGCCAAGTGCTTCGGTGGCGGCGCGGCGGAGCTGAAACTCGCCAACCCCATCGCCTCGGACCTGACCGACATGCGGCCTTCGCTCCTGCCGGCGCTTCTGGGCGCTGCCGGGCGCAACGCCAATCGCGGCCATCCGGATGCCGCGCTTTTCGAGGTGGGCCAGGT
>CAZNHG010000402.1:0-2878 GCA_964572555.1 uncultured Devosiaceae bacterium
TGGTCGCGCCGGTTAAGCGAAAAACCGGATTCCACTTTTTCGCCCGGCGCTCCAATCCGGATCAGCGCGGCAGGTCGGTTGTGCCCATGAGGTCGTAGTCGATAGCGCGAGCGGCCTGGCGGCCCTCGCGGATGGCCCAGACGACAAGCGACTGGCCGCGCCGCATGTCGCCGGCGGCGTAAACGCCCTCGACCGAGGTCTTGTAGGAGAAGGTGTCCGCGAACAGGTTCCCGCGCTTGTCGTATTCGGCGCCCAGCTCCTCGAGCATGCCTTCATGCACGGGATGGGCGAAGCCGATGGCCATGAGTACCAGATCGGCGCGGATGAGGAACTCGGTGCCCGGAATGGGCTTGCGGGCCTTGTCCACCTTGGCGCACTTGACGTGCGTGGCGTTGCCGCGCGCATCGCCCACGATCTCGAGCGTGCCGGCGGCGAACTGGCGGATGGCTCCCTCGGCCTGCGAGGAGGACGTGCGCATCTTCACGGCCCAGTTGGGCCAGGTGGTGAGCTTGTCTTCCTTCTCGGGCGGCTGGGGGCGGATGTCCATCTGGGTCACTGCGATGGCGCCCTGGCGGAAGGCGGTGCCGATGCAGTCGGACGCGGTGTCGCCGCCGCCGATCACCACGACGTGCTTGCCCGCGGCGGTCAGCGGCTGGACGTTGGAGGCGTCCTCGCTGGCGACGCGCCGGTTCTGCTGGACGAGATACGGCATGGCGTAGTGAACGCCGCCGAGCTCGGTACCCTCGCATCCCGGATGACGCGGGAATTCCGAGCCGCCGCACAGCAGCACGGCCTCATGGTTCGCCTGAAGGTCCGAGAGCGGCCGGGTCACGCCGATGTTCTCGTTGTAGTGGAAGGTGACACCCTCGGCTTCCATCTGCTCGACGCGCACGTCGATGTGATGCTTTTCCATCTTGAAGTCGGGGATGCCATAGCGCATCAACCCGCCGGCGCGGGCCTCGCGCTCGTAAACGTGCACGTCGTGTCCGACGCGCGCGAGCTGCTGGGCTGCGGCCAGGCCCGCCGGGCCCGAGCCGATGACGGCGACCTTCTTTCCGGTCTTCGTCTCGGGGATGACCGGCTTGATCCAGCCCGAAGAGATGGCGCGGTCGGCAACGGCCTGCTCGATGGTCTTGATGGAGACGGGTACGTCCTCGAGGTTGAGCGTGCACGCCTCCTCGCACGGGGCGGGGCAGATGCGGCCGGTGAACTCGGGGAAGTTGTTGGTCGAATGCAGGTTGCGCGATGCCTCTTCCCAGTCGCCGTGATAGACGAGGTCGTTCCAGTCCGGAATCTGGTTGTTGACCGGGCAGCCGGTGTCGCCGTGGCAATAGGGGATACCGCAATCCATGCAGCGCGCGGCCTGGTCCACCACGCGGCCCTCGGAGAGGGGAATGGTGAACTCGCCATAGTGGCGCACGCGGTCGGACGCCGGCTCGTAGCGCGGTTCCTCGCGGTCGATCTCGAGAAAGCCTGTAACCTTACCCATGACGCTTTTCCCTATTCGGCCGCCGGCTGCTGGAGTCCGGCGCGCTTCTTCTCCTCCATCTCGCGGATGGCGCGGGCGTATTCGACCGGCATGACCTTGACGAACTTCGGCCGGTAGTCGGTCCAGTTGTCGAGGATCTGCTTGGCGCGGGCCGAGCCCGTGTAGCGCAGATGGTTGGAGATGAGCTGATGCAGGCGCTCGTCGTCGTGCCGGGTCATGTCCGCGGAAACGTCGACACGGCCGTGCCATTCGAGGTCGCCGCCGTGGTGGTGGATGCGCCGCATCAGGCTTTCCTCTTCCTGGACCGGCTCGAGATCGACCATGGCGAGGTTGCAGCGCGAGCGGAAGGTGCTGTCCTCGTCGAGCACGTAGGCGACGCCCCCCGACATGCCGGCCGCGAAGTTGCGGCCCGTCTCGCCGATGACGACGACGACGCCGCCGGTCATGTACTCGCAGCCATGATCGCCCGTGCCCTCGACGACGGCGATGGCGCCGGAGTTGCGCACGCCGAAGCGCTCGCCGGCGACGCCGCGGAAGTAGCATTCGCCCGAGATGGCGCCGTAGAGCACGGTGTTGCCCACGATGATGGACTTCTCGGGCACGATGCCGGAGTTCTCGGGCGGGCGCACGACGAGACGGCCGCCCGAAAGGCCCTTGCCGACATAGTCGTTGGCCTCGCCGACGAGGTCGAAGCTGATGCCGTTCGCCAGGAACGCCCCGAAGCTCTGGCCGGCCGTGCCAGTCAGGTTTACCGCGATGGTGTCGTCGGGCAGCCCTTCGAGCCCGTGCGCCTTGCATACCGCGCCGGAGAGCATGGCCCCGGTGGTGCGGTTGCGCGAGCGGATGGGGGTGTCGATCTGCACCGGCGTCCTGTCCGCGATGGTGGCCCCGGCTTTCTCGATGAGCTCGCGGTCGAGAACGTCGTCGATCTCGTGGTTTTGGCGGGCCGAGTTGTAGAGCGTGTCGCCGCCCAGGGGCTCGGGCTTGTAGAAGAGCCTGGAGAAGTCCAGTCCGGCGGCCTTCCAGCGCTGCTCGATCAGCCGGCGCTGGCCGAGAAGGTCGGTGCGCCCGATGACGTCGTCGAGATTGCGCGCGCCCATCTCCGCCATGAGCTTGCGCAGCTCCTCGGCGACGAAGAAGAAGTAGTTGATGACGTGTTCGGGCGTGCCCTTGAAGCGCTTGCGCAACACCGGGTCCTGGGTGGCGACGCCGACCGGGCAGGTGTTGAGGTGGCACTTGCGCATCATGATGCAGCCCGCCGCGATGAGCGGGGCGGTGGAGAAGCCAAACTCGTCGGCGCCGAGCAGGGCCCCGATCAGCACGTCGCGGCCGGTGCGCAGACCGCCGTCGACCTGCAGTGCGACGCGCGAGCGCAGACGGTTGAGCACC
>CAZNHG010000403.1:0-1865 GCA_964572555.1 uncultured Devosiaceae bacterium
AAGGGGAGTTCGTCAAAGCCTTTCAGGGTTTTGAGGCGCAGGCCGCCCGCAGGCTATCGGCCCTCAATGCCGCCCCGTCGCTCGATACGCTCCGCGCCCTACCGGGAAACCGGCTGGAGGCACTGAAAGGCGATCGTGCCGGGCAGTATTCCATTCGCATCAATCAGCAATGGCGCATCTGTTTCGAATGGCCGGCCGGCGAACCCGGACCGCGCAATGTTGAAATCGTGGACTATCACTGAGGAAAGGAGATCAGGCCATGTTTATGAGAGCTGTTCACCCCGGCGAAGTCCTCAAGGCCGAGCTGGAAGCCGTCGGAATCACGCCGACCGAGTTCGCGCGCCAGATCGACGTGCCGCCAAACCGCATCTCGCAAATCATCGCCGGCAAGCGCGCGATCACCGGCGACACCGCCCTGCGGTTCGGTCACTGGTTCGGCACGGACCCGCAATTCTGGCTCAACCTGCAAGCCCAGCACGAGCTGGCCCTTGCCGATCAGGAAACCGGCGACGCCATCCGGCATTTGCCGACCAGGACCGCGCAATCATCAGGAAGCGACCAGCCGCGACTCGGCTAGACGTTTGGATAGACAGGCACAAACAGACGTTTGAAGGTGCAGTGTCGCGCGGCGACCGTTATTCTTGAAGAGTGATGTAGTATTATTCGGAGCGACCAAGAATCAATGCGCTTGAGCTCGAAGAAGCTATATCGGCTCGAAAACCGAACAGCTATGGGTTCGCGAGCTACCAAGGAAAATCTGTCGCGTCTTCGACACAGAAACCGTTTCGGCTCCGGATGTGCCGGAACTAAACCGGCCCTCAGGTTGGTTGCTTTGGACGAAAGGTTGATGCTGATGGTACGACCATTGGTCGGCGGCGAGATCGGGGTGGAGCGGGACAATCTCGCTCCTGTCGCCCATGCGGCGGTCAAGGATCACTCCTTCGCGACCAATCGGCGGGCGTGCACCCAGGCCGACTATCTCGCCTTGCTCGAGGTTGCGCTCTGAGCGCCGGCAGGGGATGACGGCCGCTATTCCGCCGCGACTGCCGGCGGGATGGCGACAGGCTCGAACTGCTCGACGAAAAGCTGCGTGATCGGGGTGAGGGTGCGCTTGCGGCACGTGACTAGATAATACGGCTCGCTCTTGGCCCGAAGGGCGACCGGCAGCGTGGTCAGCAGGCGGCTGTCGGCCCAGAACTCGGCCACGTCGGACGGCAGCATGGCGACCAACTGGGGGTTCTGCTGCATCATCGAGACCGCCGCAAAGGCCGACGTTGTCTCGATCAGATTCTTGGGGAACTGCAGACCCGATTCGGCGAACTCACGTTCCAGATAGCGCCGCATGGGCATGTTGGCCGCGCACGCGATCCAGGGAAAGTCGGACAGGTCCGCCAGCTCCATCGGTCCGGCGCCGGCACGCGGATGGTTGCGGTTGGCCACCACCACAAGCGATTCCTCTCTGATGTTGACGGCATCGTACATGTCCCAGCGATGGCTGACACTGGTGCGGCACAGCGCCACGTCGATGCGCCCGTCGTCCAGCAGTTTGAGAAGCGACACGCTGGTGTCCTCCACGATCTCCACCGACAGGGCCGGTTTCGAGGCGAGCAGGGCCGCCACCTTCTCGCTCACCGTGGGCACTGCCCCCATGATCGCCCCGACAGCCAGCCGCCCTCCGTACCCCTGCTGTATGCCTGCCATCTCCTCGCGCAGATGGGCAATGTCGGTCTGGATGAAGCGCGCGTGGCGGATGACGCAGCGCCCGATCTCGTTGGCTTCCAGTCCCCGGTTGGTGCGCACGAACAGCGGCTGGCCGAGCGCATCCTCGATCTCGCGCAACGCCTTGGTTGCACCCGGCTGGCTCA
>CAZNHG010000403.1:1875-2876 GCA_964572555.1 uncultured Devosiaceae bacterium
CACGGCGGAGGCCGCCTTGAGCAGCGAGCCATGATCATCGATGGCCACCAGCAGGCGGAAGTGCTTGAGCCGCAAACGCGTGGCGATCGAGTTCAGTGATGGTGGCACGATATCACCCTGGGTTATATCCATATGGCGAAACGTCATTTCGATGACGTACCGCAATCTTCTATGATAGCAGGAAATCGGGTTGAATTTAAGCGCATCTGAAGGGTTCGATACATAAAGTCGTTCTCGCCGGTATAACCGGAGGGTTGAGCCTGGCGTATTTCACCCATTCCGTAAGTAGAGCCTGGCTCACGCCTGAGAGGAAAGGCGCCGGGTTGCTTGTCGCCTCGGTTTCGCGGTCCGGACCGGTCGCGGCACACGGGCCGAGGCGAGTTGAGGGAGGAAAACTTGATCTGGAGGCGCCTTCGCGCATTCGCGATATTCGACTACCTGCTCGTCGCGGGTATGGCCGTCATGGGCCTGCTCGTCTTCATCAATGTGGCCTTGCGCTATCTCTTGAACTCCGGGCTACCCTTTTCGGTGGAAGTTTCGCGCCTGGTGTTCGTCTGGGTGGTGTTCCTGGGCACCATTGTGGCGCTCAGGGATGGATCGCACCTGACGGTGGATGCCATCGTCAAGCGGCTGCCGCGCCCGCTCGCCTATGTCTGCTTCTTTTTCACCCACGGCATCATGCTGTGGTGCTGCTGGTTGCTGTGGCAGGGCAGCTGGATCCAGACCCAGGTCAACCTGACGAACTATTCGCCCATCTCAGGCATTTCGGTGGGCACGATGTACGCGGCGGGGCTGGTCACCGCGGTCGCCTTCGCTTTCATCTTCGCCCAGCGCATCTGGCGCGCCCTGCGCGGCACGCTACCCCATGACGAAGCCGGGACCCCGTCGAGTGGCCATGCCGCCCCCGAAGCGTCCGGCGCGCCTGCCGGGCCGCGCCAGGGTGGCGTTTGACCATGGCGGCCGTCGTCTTTCTCGGATCGCTGTTCGGCTCGATCGCGATC
>CAZNHG010000404.1:0-2873 GCA_964572555.1 uncultured Devosiaceae bacterium
GTTCGGCAGATTGCCCATGTCCTTGATGCCGCCAAGGTC
This sequence comes from uncultured Devosiaceae bacterium, assembly GCA_964572555.1. Taxonomy (GTDB): domain Bacteria; phylum Pseudomonadota; class Alphaproteobacteria; order Rhizobiales; family Devosiaceae; genus CAZNHG01. Next base: position 40 of record CAZNHG010000404.1, read on the forward strand.
GCGCTCCAGGCGGTCCTTTTCGCGCGAAAGGTTCAGCCGCTCCTTCTTGGTCAGCCCGTGCATGCCCTCTGCTTCCTGGGCCTCGAGCTCGCGCAGGCGCGCAATCGAATGGGAAATCGTCTGCCAGTTGGTCAGCATGCCGCCGAGCCAGCGCGAATTGACGAAATACTGTGCGGACTGGCTCGCGGCTTCGGCGACGGCCGGCGCGGCCTGGCGCTTGGTGCCCACGAACAGAACGCGGCCGCCCTCGGCAACGGTGTCCGAGATCAGCTGCAGCGCGCGATGCAGCATCGGCACCGTCTGGCTGAGATCGATGATGTGGATGTCGTTACGGACGCCGAAGATGAACTGCTCCATCTTCGGGTTCCAACGATGCTTCTGGTGACCGAAATGGACGCCGGCCTCGAGCAGCTGACGCATGGAAAAATCGGGCAATGCCATGGGGCATTTCTCCTTTGAACCGGTTGAAACCTCCGCAGGGGATGCAACGGATTTCTCCCCGTCACCGGTTGGACGCCACAAGAGATGCAGCACCCGCCTCCTGCGTGTGTGATGAGCGGCGCTATAGCCCAATCGGGCCGGATGCGCAACTGTTCAGTTGAGCTGGACGTCCATGACGCCTTCGAGCGACTTGATCCCGCCCGCCAGTTCCGGCGTGAGGCGGAAACTGCCCGGCAGCGACACCTCGTATTCGCGGGCGCCGCCGTCGCGTATGATAACGAGGCTGACGGCCCCTTCCCCGCCACGCTTGAGCTGGGTCTTGATCGGCTCCAGGCATTTGGGATCGCCGGCGAACACCGTCATGTGCTTGCCGAGCTTCTCAGCCGCCCCCTCGATAGGCTGGGCGCGCAGCAGCCTGAGGCTCACACCGTCCGGCCGTTGATCGGCCTCGACTTCCAGGATCACCGACTTGCCCGTCTCAAGATACTCTCCGTACTGCGATATCTGTTCGGAGAACGCCAGGCACTCGAAACTTCCACTGGGATCGGACAGCCCGAGAATCGCCATCGGCGCCCCCTTGCGCGTCTTGCGGTCCTGCCGTGACGACACGGTCGCGGCCAGGCGTCCCGCCTGCGCCCCATCCCGGACCGCGCGCTCGAACTCCGACCAGCGCTGAATGCGCATCTTCTCGAACAGGTCGGCGAACTCATCGAGCGGATGCCCGGAGAGGTGAAAGCCGATAGCGTTGAACTCGCGCTCGAGTTTTTCGGCCATCGACCAGGGCGTCAGTCCCTTGGGCAGGGAAATCGGCTCCGGCGTGCCCGTGTCGAGAAGGCTCCACTGTCCTTCGCTGCGCTCGTTGGTCGTGCGCTGGGCCGTGCCGATCACCGCATCGGCGACCGCGAACGCCTGCTCGCGCTGCGGCACGAGCGTGTCGAACGCGCCGGCATTGATCAGCGTCTCCAGGGTGCGCTTGTTCACCACACGCGGATCGACGCGTGCGGCGAAGTCGGCGAGGTCGGCGAAGGGCGCCTCGCCGCGGATCTCGACGATATGTTCGGCCACCTGCCGCCCGACACCTTTCACGGCACACAGGCTGTAGTGAATGCACTCGTCCTTCACCGAAAACGCGACTTCGGAACGGTTGATGCAGGGCGGCACGACCTCGATGTCCAGGCGGCTTGCCTCGCGCTTGAAGTCGTAGAGCTTGTCGGTATTGCCCATGTCGAGAGTCATCGACGCGGCCAGGAACTCGTGCGGATAATGGGCCTTGAGGTACGCCGTCTGATAGGAAACGAGCGCATAGGCGGCCGCGTGTGACTTGTTGAAACCGTAGTTGGCGAATTTCGCCAGAAGGTCGAAAATCTGCTCGGCCTTGCCCTTGCCGATTCCCTTCTCGACTGCGCCGTCGACGAAACGCGTGCGTTGCGCATCCATCTCGGCACGAATCTTCTTGCCCATGGCACGCCGCAGAAGGTCCGCTTCGCCGAGCGAATAGCCCGACAGCGTCTGCGCGATCTGCATCACCTGCTCCTGATAGATGATGATGCCATAGGTCTCGGCAAGAATCGCGTCCATGTCCTCGTGCAGCGTCGAGGTTTCCTCCCGCCCGTGCTTGCGGCTGCAGAAGCTGGGGATGTTGTCCATCGGGCCGGGACGATAGAGCGCCACGAGCGCGATGACGTCCTCGAACCGGTCCGGTTTGAGATCGATCAGCGCACGCCGCATGCCCTGGCTTTCCACCTGGAATACGCCCACCGTATCGGCCTTCTGATAAAGCTCGTAAGTCGTCCCGTCGTCGATCGGAATGTTGGCGATGGCAAAATTGCCGTCCGACTTGCCGCCCTGATTGATCATGTGCACGGCATGATCGATTACGGTCAGCGTCTTCAGTCCGAGGAAGTCGAACTTCACCAGTCCCGCCGGCTCGACCCACTTCAGGTTGTACTGGGTCACCGGCATTTCCGAGCGCGGGTCGCGGTAGAGCGGCACCAGTTCCTGCAACGGCCGGTCGCCGATGACGATACCGGCGGCGTGGGTCGAGGCATGGCGGTAGAGCCCCTCCAGTGCCTGCCCGATCTCCAGCAGCTCCGAGACGGTTTCGTCCTCGTCGCGCATGGCCTGCAGCTTGGGCTCGCCGTCAATCGCCTCCGAGATGGTCACGGGATTGGCCGGGTTCGCGGGCACGAGCTTGCAAATCCGGTCGACCTGACCATACGGCATCTGCAGCACGCGCCCCACGTCACGCAGGGCCGCTCGGGCCTGCAGCGTCCCGAAGGTGATGATCTGGGCCACCTGGTCGCGCCCGTACTTCTCCTGAACGTACGCGATCACCTCCTCGCGCCGGTCCTGGCAGAAGTCGATGTCGAAGTCCGGCATCGACACGCGCTCGG
>CAZNHG010000405.1:0-2823 GCA_964572555.1 uncultured Devosiaceae bacterium
GTTCTGATGGGCTCATGAAGGTCATATTTTCCGGTCCCAGCCTTTATGGCGCCTCCGCCAATTTCGACGGGCTTGTGAGCCGCCCGCCGGCAATGCATGGAGACCTTGCGCACGCCGTGCTTGAAGGTGCCTCGGCGATCGGGCTGATCGACGGAAATTTCGAGGCCCGGGCAGCAGTCTGGCACAAGGAGATCCTTTATGCGCTTGACCAGGGGGTAACGGTTCTCGGGGCCGCCTCCATGGGTGCCTTGCGGGCGGCAGAATGTGCGCCGTTCGGGATGGTCCCCGTGGGTCGGATCGCCCATGACTACCTCAGCGGCGCCATTGACGATGATGCTGCGGTCGCGGTCACCCACGGCCCACCGGAACTGGGCTCGCCGCCCCTGACCGAAGCGCTTGTCGACGCCGAGGCCACGATCGCACGGCTAGTTGAAACGGGCACCATCCCGGGTTCCATAGCCGATCTCCTCAGCGCGCAAGCGCGCCGTCTCCATTTCAAGGACCGCACGGTCGCTGCGCTGTTCGCCGGTCTGCCCGATCGCGACCGTTTGCTTGAGGATTATCGGCGGCTGCGCGTCAGCTGCAAGCAGGCGGACGCGCTTGTGCTTGTCGATCGGTTGCATGCCCTGCCCGATCGGCGCGAGAGCGCACGCCCCGATTGGTCATTTGCGGTTTCGGGGACCTGGCCAGCGGCCCTTGAGACTATCAGGGCCCGAGCTATCCCAGGCGAGCCGGGCTGAATCACGCTGGATTCACGGTAGAGATTCTAGGGTCCCTTCATTGGCGAGCAACCGCATGTGACAAGGGGACCAGCGATGGATGGGACACGAGTGAACCTTCGGTTCTCCAATACGGAAAGGGAGGCTGCGAGGAAAGCCTTCGGGCGTCTGACACCGACCGAGAACGAAATCCTTGCCCAGCTTCTCGATGCGAAATCGACCAAGCAGATTGCCGCCCAGCGCGGCATCAGCCCGCGCACCGTGGAAACGCACCGCCTCAACCTAATGAACAAGCTGGGCGTCAACAACACCCAGCAAGTGTTCCGGCTTTACCTCGCACTCCTGCCGGATGGTTCAAAAGCAAGCGCGTGATCGGGCGACCACGATGGTATCGTGGCCTTGTAGGATCGACGCTTCACATCTCATGCCCTGGCCACCTCGAGGTCTGATGCCCATGTGGTGCCGCGCCTGCCCCAGACGCCCATTGCGCGCGGTGTGCAGGCGAGCATCGCGGGAGAGCATGAGATTTCTCGCAATTCCGGTGACGCCAGGAGGAAAGCCGTGCCGCCGTTGGTGCTGGTAGGTTCCGCCGACCTCGAATTCTACCTGCTGCTTCGTCATATTCTCGAAGCGGACGGCTTTGTGGTGAGATTGGCGGAAAACCCGGCGGAAACAGAGCGGCTGGCCAGCGCCCATCAGCCCCAAGCCGTGATCCTCGACTGCAAGGCCGACAGCGCGCGCTGCGTGCGCGTGTGTGCCCGCCTGCGCGAACAACCTGGAACGGCCAATATGTCCATTCTGGCGCTGGTCAGCACAGAGGTGGGCGACATTCATATGGAGCTGATCAAGGCAGGCGTCGACGAAACACTGGCACGCCCCATCACACCGGCGCGCCTGCTGCAATTTCTCAAAACCGGCACCGTCCAAGGCATGGGCGGGCGCCAGCATGGTGACGATCCCGCTACCCTGCACTACCACGACATCGATATCAGTCTTGATACGCACCGGGTGATCCGCAACGGCCGGGAAGTAGATCTGGCGCCCATCGAATACCGTCTCCTGTGCCATTTCATGCGTCGTCCTGGACAGGTGTTCTCGCGCGAGGAGCTCATTCACGCGGCCTGGCCGCCCGATGTCGCGGTCGCGCCACGCACTGTCGACGTGCATGTCGGCCGGTTGCGCCGCGCCCTGGCAGCAGCGGGTGCCGACGCCAATCGCACTGTCAGATCGGCGGGCTATTCGCTCGACCTTGGTCAAGCGGATCTGGCCAGGGGATGATCCTGCCGGTCCGTCCGGGGGCAGACCTCAAGGCCATCGAGATGGGCCAGTTGAATGCTGGATACTCTCGGATCACCTCGTGTCCGCGCGCTGGCGGTGCCGAGCAGGCCAATCTCGGACCTTTACTGGTTGCAAGACAATATACAAGCCCCCCGCATGAGGCTCACCTTCCCGGTCTTGTTGATAGCGGACACCTTGCCCCTCGAAGGCGCACCCAAAAGGACAACAAACACCTTCCATTTCGGTCGCCAGTGCATTTCTAGAACGCGTGAGCATCCCTTATTCGGTTCGAACCGAAGGTCCGCGCAGGCGAATACACGACCACTCACAACCCAGAATTATCGTTCCGATCAATGGAACGGCAAACTCTATGACGAAGGTTTGAGGCAGCCAGTGCGCAGTTTGGTCATGAGATCGAGGAGAAGGCGTTGCCGGCAACGTTCATCGGTTTGGCCAATAAGTGGCCTGATCATTTGGGCCAGCGCGTCGCAGATCTCCACCAGTTGTCCTGACTCATCGAGCGGCAGGTTGGCAAAACACACATCCATGAATATCGCGCGAATGCGGTCAAACTGCTCGGGGTTTATCAGGTTAGCGAGCCGGTTCAGTCGATCCGGCGACACCGTTGGAGGAGAGGCCATTGCCAGCTGGCTGAAGATCATCTCGATCACGCCAGCTTCGCAGGCCGCCCAATGATTTCCGACGACCTTATCCAGCAGTGGTCGTACGATGGGATCACGGCGCAATTCGTCACTTAGGGCAGAGACGAATTCGTGGAGTTCATCATCATCGAGGAACACAGCCTGCGATGAAAGAGCATTGAGCA
>CAZNHG010000406.1:0-2822 GCA_964572555.1 uncultured Devosiaceae bacterium
GTCGACGCAGATGAATAACGCGTGCCGGATGCGGCCCTTGTGTTTGAACTCAGGCTATCCATATGATATCTAGAAACATAATCTAGAAAGGAGCGCCGCTATGGGCCTCAGCATCAAGACAGAGGAAGCCGACAGGCTGGCGAGAGAGTTGTCCCGCCTTACCGGCGAAACCATGACCGACGCCATCACCAAGGCCATGCGCGAACGACTGGAACGGCTGCGAGCCGAGCAGGAGGCGAATAGCGACTACGTCTTGCGCATGAAGGCATTCGTGCGCGAACGCGCCGACCGCTATGATCGCCGCCCAGTCACGAAGCGGGAATGGGATGAGGCCGTCGGTGACACGCCCGAAGAACTCGGCCTTCCCAAATGATTGTCGTGGATTCATCTGCCATCATCGCGATCATATTCGATGAGGGGGAAGCGCCTGCGTGCATGACCGTGCTTCAAAAGGATGGTTCACGCCTCATCTCGGCAGTGAACTATGTTGAAGCCGGCACCGTCATGGCCGGCAGGATCAGAAGCGGAGACCGGCGCGAGGCGATTGCCGATCTGGATGCTTTCCTGACCGACTTCCACATCGACATCGCCCCGGTCGATGATCATCTGGCCCGCGCGGCGATGAAGGCGAGGATAGAATATGGCCGGGGGTTCGGCACGCGCGGCGGTCTGAACTTCGGCGATTGCTTCGCCTACGCGCTGGCAAGACAGCATTCGGCCCCCTTGCTTTATGTCGGCAACGATTTTGGCCTGACCGATATTAGCTCGGCGCTGGAAGCTCCAAGCCAAAAAAGCTGAAGAGGTAGATGGCCGGGAAAGGGAACGCAGTTCCCAGCAGAATTGAGGGAGGATCGATAATGGCGCGCGCAGCCCTTTACGCCCGCTATTCATCCGAAAGCCAGAGCAAGGCGTCCATCGAGGACCGGTATCGGCTGACGCCCCCCTTCTTCGTCGCGTATTCTATCGGGCTAAGCAGCGCTGCATGGATGCGCTGGGATATCGAAGAGCTTCCGTCTTGCGACGGTACTTGGTAGGATTTCTCATTGCTCACGTTTTCCCTTTCCGTTTCGACTGTTGCCATCGAGCCAGACGAATAATTGCAGTTTAGTCAACTCAGTATGCGTGAACCCGGAACAGCTGCCATAAGGGCGGAGCTTGAGCGCGCTCTTGAGGCGCCCGAGTTCAAGAACTCAAAGGTTTTGCAGAGATTTTTGTCCTTTGTCGTTACGGAAACGATCGAAGGTCGGAGTCATCTGCTCAAGTCGCTTGTCATTGCCCAAGCGGTTTTCGACCGCGGTCCGCACGACGAAGGTGCCGAGAACGCGGTCAGGACCGCGGCCGTGCGACTGCGGACGGCGCTCAACAGCTACAATGCACGTAAGGAGGCAGGCGCCGACGTTACGATCGAGCTCCCCAAGGGACGATACGTGCCGACCTTCGCGTTTGCCGAGCCGGATGCACTTCCTACCGATACGCCAAAAGCTGCGCGTTTTCGTAGACCTTCGATGTGGGTTGGTGCGCTAGCGGTCGCCGCTCTATTGATTACTCTGATTGCAGCGGTCATTCCTGTCGCATCGACGACGTTGACACGTCTGGTTTCAGGTGGCTCGACTACGCTGGCACGCGAGCCGGTCATTGTCGTGCAGCCGCCCGGGGCGGTCGACACGCAATCATCAGAACTTGCTGATGAAATCGCACGCCAGCTTGCACCACACATGGCGGCCATTGCGCCCGTGCAGATCGTTGACGCACGTCGCGGGTCGTTTGAGGGGACATCGCACGAATGGCCCCTGTTCCTGCAACCCCACGTCGATGCCGCTAGCAATGCGGTCAGTTGGGAGCTGGTCGATTCCAACGGCGTCATCCGCTGGTCCGACCGGGAAAAAATCAACTCCGATCGGAGCGATGGCGTCCGTCGGGCGATCAGTCGAATTGCCTTCAAGGTCCTTGGAGAAAACGGAGCACTCCCCCTTCTCATGGAACGACGTCAAGGTGAGCACTTGGCGCGAACGACCTGCACAATCCGCGCACGATTGCTTCTGCGCATGGAAACTGACGGTCACTTCAACGAGATGCGGTCGTGTCTCACCCAACACCTCGAGATCAATCCAAACGATCCCGCGGCCTGGGCGACATTGGGCACATGGTTGGCCGTCCGCACCCGGTACCACACCGCCACCGGGCAGCCGGAGTATGACAGCCTGGTTTCCGAGGCCAGCCATGCCGTTGCAAAGGCGGGCGACCTGGCTCCAAACGCCTATCTTACCCAGGTCGCCCAAATGCAGTTGGCTCTGAGCCTGGGCAATGTTGATGAGTTCCTCACGCTACAGAAGCGGCTCCGCGACAGCTTTCCCGGCGACCTTTATCTTCATTTGAGAATCGCGAGCCGGCTGGCGCGGCTGGGGCAAGGGAACACCGCTCTCGAGATCTATCGCGAGGCGCGCCGCAATGACATCAGCCTCGTTGAAAGGGGTGCGGAATTGGCTTTGGCGCACCTTGTGGAGGGCAACGTCGATCGTGCTCTGACACACATTATGCGCACTGAATCGACCCAACAGTACGTCTTGGTGCTCAAGGCAGCCCTTCTCGGTCTGGCCCAGCGATCGGGGGAGGCTGACCCGGTGATAGATGAGCTCCTCGCCTACAATCCGCAAATCAGGGAGCAGTTCTATCCCTGGTTTCGGCAATTGCACTGGAACGTTGACCTCCTGAATACGATCGAACGTGGCCTCGCCTCGGCGGGCCTTGACGTTCATCCCATGCCCGAAGAACTTGGATCGTCGGCTGATCCCTTTCCGCCAATTGATCCATCAAGGTGAAGC
>CAZNHG010000407.1:0-2816 GCA_964572555.1 uncultured Devosiaceae bacterium
CCGCCGCGCGAGCGCGACGTGGCCATGGTGTTTCAGTCCTATGCTCTTTATCCGCACATGACCGTGGCGCAAAACATGGGCTTCTCGCTCAAACTTGCAAAGTTCGACAAGCCGGACATCGAGCAACGTGTTCGCACAGCGGCCGAGATCCTGGACCTCGAACCATTGCTGGATCGGAAACCGGCACAACTGTCGGGCGGACAGCGGCAGCGCGTGGCGATGGGCCGCTCGATCGTGCGCGATCCGAAGGTCTTCCTGTTCGACGAGCCCTTGTCCAACCTCGATGCCAAGCTGCGCGTGCAGATGCGCATTGAAATCAAGGAGCTTCACGAAAGACTACGCACGACCACGGTCTACGTTACACATGACCAGGTCGAGGCGATGACGATGGCCGATCGGATCGTTGTCATGAACTCGGGCAACATCGAGCAGATCGGCTCGCCGATGGAGCTCTACGACGCACCCCAAAGCCTGTTTGTGGCCGGATTCATTGGGTCACCGGCCATGAACTTCCTGACCGGCAATGTGAATCCGGACAAGGGCATGTTCGTGTCTGAAGGCGGAACCGGTATCGAGCTCGATGGAGCTCGTGCCTTGAGCAGGGAAAAGATCGTGCTGGGTGTCCGCCCGGAGCACGTGATGCTGGGCAATGCTGGTCCGATCACGCTGAAGGGCACCGTTTCGTTGGTAGAGCCGACGGGCGCCGACACGCTTCTTTCGATCGACCTGGGCACGGATTCCATCTTGGTGTTCCTGCGCCAACGAACGGACCTCAAGCGGGGCGAACACGTAGATCTCTCGGTTGATCCAGGCAACTTGCATCTGTTCGACGCGGACAGCGGGGAGCGACTGGATTCCTAGTTATGCCGGCATCTCACATAGAGGTCGAGCAAGATGCCTTGTGGATCTCGAATGATCGATTATCGGCAAGGATCCTGCCGTTCGGTGCTAGCCTGGCTGACCTTCGGCTCCTGGAGTGCAATCGCCCGCTCGTGCTTGGCTACGCGGACGCGCGTGCATACCCGGACCACGACATGTTCTTCGGTGCCGTCATCGGTCCCTACGCTAACCGCATATCGGGCGGTGAGTTGACGATCGATGGCCAGCGCGTCGTACTGGAGACCAATGACGGCGCGCATCACCTTCACGGCGGATCTGCGGGGTTCGGCCAGCGGGTCTGGTCCGTCGAGCGGGCCGGCCCCAGCTGGATCAAGTTGTCTATCGAGTCGCGAGCGGGAGATTCGGGCTATCCGGGTAGCTTGCAGGCTTCTGTGACGTACAGTCTCGATGGCTCAATTCTGCGGCTCGATCTCGAGGCGCAGGCCGATCGCGCCATGCCAGTCAATCTGTGCCATCATCCCTATTTCAATCTCGCGGGACGAGGAGATGCCGGCGATCACCAGCTCGAGATCCATGCATCGCACTATCTCCCGGCCAGGCAAGACCTCATACCCACTGGGGAGATTGCCCCGGTGGCCGGTACTCAATACGATTTCACCGTTTCCCGCGCACTCAGGGACGCCTGGTGCGACGGCATCCACTACAACAACACCTATTGCCGGCCCGCAGGAACGGATCACTGGCATGCGGCGAGCCTGAAATCTGACGGGCTGCGGCTGGACCTGCACACAAACCAGCCCGGCCTCCACTTTTATGATGGCTATAAGATCAACGGCAACACACCGGGCATTTCCGGAGAAGTGTACGGGCCGTGTTCCGGCCTTTGCCTGGAAGCACAGGACTGGCCCGACAGTCCCCGTCGATCCAGCTTTCCTCAAGTCATACTGCGACCGGGCCAAACCTTCCACAGGTTCATAGAGTACCGCATCTCCAGCGAATAAATGGTTGCCGAATAACCGGCCGCAGGGGAGGCGGCATGCGCCGGTCCCAGGCAATGCAGCATCCCGAAATGCGCGGGCCTCAGCGGCAGAATGGGCGGCGGCCCATGGCACCGGCCGCTGCCCTATCGCGATCCGTCCAACCGTGTCTGACGGCTCTTACGCGGATTTGGGCAGGCCGCCCGTAATCTGCTCGATCCGATCGAAGAAGGCGCGCTTGTGATCCGTGTTTATGGACCAGTTGACCGGAACCGTCTGGAAGCCGCTCAGGTCCTCGTAGCGTGTCTCACGGGGTTTCTGGGTCCAATCCATCTTCCCCTGCTTCTCGTCGCAGCCAAACCCCTGGTCATAGTAACCCCAGGAACAACCCGCATCCAAGGCGGCTTCCATGTTGTTAAGGTCAATGGAATCCTCGTTGCAACAAATGGGGCGGGGGTTCTGCTGAAGGGTTTTGGTGTCCCTCATCGCTTTGAGCTGGGTTCGAAAATCATCGGGCATTATGTCGTTGCCGTGCGGCAGGAACAAATCCACGAGGTCCGACCACGGTCCATCAGGTATGTGGTTGTGCGGATGCGTGCTGCTACCCACGATGAGGCGCTGACCATTGTGGGTCTGAGCGCGGACGATTTCGATGAGCTCGTGAATGCCGCCGGCCGACAAGAGGCCGGGCTGGTCCTTGAACTCGTTCTTCACATCGATGATCAGGTTTTGATGCTCGGTCTCCAACAACCAGCGCGTTGCCTCAAGTGTTGCGCGCTTGACGGCATCTTCGTCATCGAACCTCTCCTGACGCCAATAGAAGTAGTTAACGATAACGACCATTCCGATACGATCAGCTGCGTCCAGTACTCTCTTCAGACGATCGAAATAGGCCGGCTTTAGCGATCCATCCCAATTGAAGGCTGAATTGATGTACGTATCGGACAGTGGCTTTGTGTATATGGAGCCACCGCCCTGCAGGCCGACTGTTACACCAAG
>CAZNHG010000408.1:0-2805 GCA_964572555.1 uncultured Devosiaceae bacterium
GCGAGGCCTCGGAGCGTCGCCGCGCCGAGCGGGCCGAGATGATGCAGGAGCTGCAGCGCTCCTTCGGCGAGGTGGTCGATGCAGCCGTTGCCGGCGATTTCTCGCGCCGCGTCGAGGCCAACTTCCCCGACGAGGAGCTCAACGCCCTCGCGGGCAGTGTCAACAATCTGGTCGAGACGGTGGACTCAGGTCTCACCGAGACCGGCGATGTCCTCGGCGCGCTGGCCGATACCGACCTGACCCGGCGCGTGGAAGGCAATTATGAGGGCGCCTTCGGCAAGCTGCGGGACGACACCAATGCGGTCGCCGACAAGCTGACCGAAGTGATCGGCCAGCTCCGCGAAACCTCGCGCGGCGTCAAGATGGCGACGGGCGAAATCCTGAGCGGGGCGAACGATCTGTCAGAGCGGACCACCAAACAGGCCGCGACCATCGAGGAAACCTCGGCGGCAATGGAGGAATTGGCCACCACGGTGAACCAGAACGCCGAGAAGGCCGAGTCCGCCAACACCAAGACCGACGAGGCGGCACGCGTTGCCGAAGAGGGCGGCCAGGTGATGAACAACGCCACGGACGCGATGCAGCGCATCACCTCGTCGTCGGAGAAGATCTCCAATATCATCGGCATGATCGACGACATCGCTTTCCAGACGAATCTTCTTGCCCTTAACGCCTCGGTCGAGGCGGCTCGGGCTGGCGAGGCGGGCAAGGGTTTTGCCGTCGTCGCGGTCGAGGTGCGGCGCCTGGCGCAGAGCGCGGCCGATGCCTCTTCCGAGGTCAAGACGCTCATCGAGCAGTCCAGCAGCGAAGTCAGCGATGGCTCCAAGCTGGTGGCGGAGGCGTCCGCCAAGCTTTCGTCCATGCTCGAAGCGGTGCAGGGCAATGCCCACCTAATGAAGGAAATCGCGACCGCCAGCCGCGAGCAGGCTTCTTCCATCGAGGAGGTCACCGGCGCCGTGCGACAGCTGGACGAGATGACCCAGCACAATGCCGCGCTGGTCGAGGAAACCAACGCCGCCATCGAGCAGACCGAGGCGCGGGCCAACGAACTCGACAGGATCGTCGAGGTCTTCCGCCTCGCCGACGATGCGGGCGCCACGGCCCAGGCGGCAGCGCCGGCGCAGAAGCGCCCGGGCGGCATCAAGCAGCTTCAGGAAAAGGTGGCAGGTGCTGCCAGGAGCTACCTCACTTCGGGCAATGCCGCCGTCGATTCCGAACAGGACTGGGCCGAGTTTTAGTAGCAACCGCTCACGGGTTTGCAGCCAGAAGTGGGAGGTCGCCGCGCTGCCATAGCCGTTTGCGAGTCGGAGGAGGCTGTCGGCCAGCACTGGGCGGCATTTCACCCCCATTGACATGATGCCTGTCGGCGGTCTCGGTGCTGGTCAGTGTGCGTTGCTTCCCGCCTGCAAGAATTCTTCGACGCCGACCTCTCTTGCCGCCAGCGGAAATGAAGTACGCGTATTGCCGCTGGCGGGAAGAAAGTCAGCAAAGCTGGTCGCCGCTTCCATACTGGGCGGCATCTAGTCCTTTCCTGCCCCTTTGACGGAATGCACCAGCATCAGGGGGTAGTTGGGTGATTACTGAAACCCGTGGTGCTCGTAAAAGGCTTTCGCTTCGTTCGACTTGGCGTGCACGAACAGCCCGCGGATCTCCATGATGCCGGGCGATTCGATCCACCGGCGATTTCTGCGCGTCCGCTCAACTCCACAATGCCGACAAAGGCGCCGCGGCCAGCAGCCGCACGAATTTCGAAAGCTCGGTCAGCTTCTCCACGTCAGCGATATGCCGCAGATCGCGCGTGAGGATGGAGGTCAGATAGGACCGCGCCCAATCCCGCTGCCGCCGCTCGCTTTCGCGAGCGATCGCTTCGGGAAAGCCTCCGCGCAAGACAAGATGGACGAGATCGTCTCCGACAATGGCCTTGGGTTGACTTTTCAGCTTTCCCGCGATGAGGCGCTCTAGAAAGCTTGGGCTTCGGCCTTCGATCTCGGCTTGGCCAGCGGCAGCATCTGGAGAGTTACCATCCGGCCAGCCAGGCTGTCCGCGACCCGTGGCAATGTCAGCACATTGGCCGAGCCTGTGAGGAGAAACCGGCCCGGGGAATAATCCTCGTCGACCGTCTTCTTGATCGCCAGCAGCAGGTCGGGCGCGCTGGATCTGGTCGATAACCGCCTTGTCCAGGCCCCGGATGAATCCAGTCGGGTCGGATTCGGCAGCGTCCAGAACTGTCTGGTCGTCGAGCGTAACATAAGTCCGGCCGGCCTCGCCTATTTTTCGGACGAGTGTCGTCTTTCCGGCCCGGTGCAGTCCCACGATCAGGACCACGGGCGTATCCAAAAGGGGCCTCCTCCGTCCGGTGCTCTACAAACCGTTTGAACATCCCATCCCCGAATCCTCGAAAGTTTGGGCCTATCCATGCCGGCTGATTGGAAGTCAACATGCCGCTAACTGGAACTACGTGGATCGCGATCTGGAAGGGACGGGGAGGCGGCCAGAGCAAGAGGCCGATGATGGCCGATGACGAGCTGCGCTCCGGTAGAGAGAAACCTGCGAACGACAATCGCGCGCCGGGCGGTCAGAATATAGAGGAAGATGCCGAAGCTCTCGAGCGGCTGGACGCGGTGGTGCTGTCCATCGCTCGCCTGATCGGCAGGCGCGTGGCGCGCGAGGATTTCGAGAAGGCACTGCGCGCAGCCAACGATAACAGCGAACCCAACAGAAAGGCCGATGCAGGGGAAGGCCAGTCAACTGTCGACGCAGATGAATAACGCGTGCCGGATGCGGCCCTTGTGTTTGAACTCAGGC
>CAZNHG010000409.1:0-2802 GCA_964572555.1 uncultured Devosiaceae bacterium
GGCGGCTGCGGACCTCGATGCCGGGCTTCACATTGTTCAGCGCGTCGTGGAACACGCCGATCGGATCGCGCTTGGCGCGGGCTTCGATCGTGTCGAGGGCGCCGTAGACGATGCCTTCGGCGACCGACTTCTTGCCGTCCCGCATCAGGGAGTTCATGAACTTGGAAACGACGATATCGCCGAACTTGGGGTCCGGGATAACCTCGCGCTTTTCTGCACGATGCCGACGGGACATTACATGCTCTCCTTACTTCGGCCGCTTCGCGCCGTACTTGGAACGGCGCTGCCTGCGATCTTTCACACTCTGCGTATCCAGAACGCCACGCAGGATGTGGTAACGGACACCGGGAAGGTCGCGGACACGACCACCGCGAATGAGCACGACGGAGTGCTCCTGCAGGTTGTGACCCTCGCCCGGGATATACGAAATGACCTCGCGCTGATTGGTCAGGCGCACCTTGGCGACCTTACGCAACGCCGAGTTCGGCTTCTTCGGCGTCGTCGTGTAAACGCGCGTACACACCCCGCGCTTCTGCGGGTTAGCTTCCATGGCCGGCACTTTGTTCCGCTTCGGCTTCGAGTGCCGGGGCTTCCGGATCAGCTGGTTAGTGGTCGGCATACCGCTCGAACCTTCTTCTTATCCGTTCCAAAACTTTGTTAGCAAGAACCGCAAACGCGAGCAGCGCCCGCCCAACCCGCTCAGCGGCCGGCGGCGCCATTCAATGCAGCGGACCACCTCCCCGACCGGAGAAGCGCTCTTGCGTTCGACGATTGCAGCGTCTTGTCACCTAACGATGTGTTTGGCGCGTCTGGGTGCCTCGCCGAGGCGGCTTACACCCGGAAACGATCCACGACCGACCGCTAAGGTGCGCTGGCTATACTCCGCCCAATATTGCGCGTCAAGGGCGAGCCCCGAAAAAACTGGCTTTACCGGCCCTTGCGGGGTACGCAGCCCGATTTCCGACCGTCCGGACGCCGCTTGTGCGGTCCGCCCTTGCGGATTCCGGCGGGACTGCCATCATCGGCGCGCTCGGCCGTCCGGCTTCGAATCGCCACCGTCCGCCGATCGAGGAGATTCACGAGACATGAAAGCGAATCCCGCCGCCGCTGCATGCCTTGTCCTTGCCCTGGCCTGGACATCGGGCGGGTACGGCCAGGAGGCGCTGGTCGACGGGCGGGACGTCAGCGGTGTCGTGCAGGCGGCCCGTGCCTATGGCAGCGCCGCTGCGGGCGCGCAACCCAATGGCGATCCGATGATCTCGGGCCGGATCGACGGCCTGCCCTACTCCGTGCGCTTTCACAACTGCGTCGAGGACAATGCCTGCGGCGACGTCAATTTCCGCATCGGGTTCGAGGTCAAGCCCGAACTCGAAACCATCAACGCATGGAACCGAAGCAAGCGGTTCACCCGCGCCTATACGGACCAAGCGGGTGATGCGATCCTGGAGATGGACGCCGTTCTACGCGGCGGCGTGAGCCCGGCGAACATGCGCGAGGTCTTCGCCTACTGGCGCATCGCCATCAAGCAGTTCGCCAAACATGTCGGGTTCGAGTCGTAAACTCAGTTCATCACCGCGACGGCGAACCCGTCATATCCCTTCGAGCCGACCGTCTGCACGGCCGTCGCGGCGCAATCCGATGTGCCGAGTATGGTGATAGCGTCGCGCGCGCCGGTCACGTTCGGGTCGTCGCTGGCGGCATCGGCGACGTCACCGTCCCTAACGACGTTGTCGCAGATGATGACGGTGCCGGACCGGCCGAGGCTGAAGGCCCACTCGATATATTGCCGGTTGGACGGCTTGTCGGCGTCGATGAAGACCATGTCGAAAGGCTCCGCCCCCTCGCCGGTGAGCTCGGGGAGGGTCTCGAGCGCGGAGCCGACACGCAGCTCAACCTTGTCCGCCAGACCGGCCCTGTCGAAATTCGCACGCGCCGTTTCGGCGTGATGCGGATCGGCTTCGAGGGTGACGACCTTGCCGTCCGCCGGCAGCGCCCGCGCCATCCAGATGGTCGAATAGCCTCCGAGCGTGCCGATCTCGAGGATACGGCGGGCACCGCACATGCGCGCGAAGATGTTGAGAAGCGCGCCCTGCGCCCGCGAAACGTCGATCGGCGGAAGGCCGGCCTCCTGGTTGGCCGCCAGAACCGCATCGAGGACGGGATCGGCCGGCAACATGCTCTGTTCGACGAATGCATCCACCGACTGCCAAATACGAGTGTTCACGGAGACCTCCTGTTGTCCGGGCAAGAAAAAGGGGGCCGAAGCGGCCCCCTTTTTGTCGTTTGATGTCCAGCCTACTCGGCAGGCTCTTCCTGGCTCTCGGCGTCCGAGCCTCCCGCATCCGGGCCTTCCAGCTTGATCGACTGGGCCTGGCGCCGGCGCTCCTCGAGGATGAGGTCGTCGCGCTTGGACGCGACCTGCTTGACGTCGGAGATGCTGGAGCCGGTACCGGCCGGGATGAGCCGCCCGACGATGACGTTCTCCTTGAGACCCTCGAGCAGGTCGGCCTTGCCCGAGACCGCGGCCTCGGTGAGCACACGCGTGGTCTCCTGGAAGGATGCCGCCGAGACGAAGGAGCGGGTCTGCAGCGAAGCCTTGGTGATGCCCAGCAGGACCGGGTTGCCTTCGGCCGGCTTCTTGCCCTCGGCAACCAGCGCCTCGTTGAGCTCCTCGAAATCGAGCTTGTCGATCTGCTCTTCCTTGAGCAGCCCACTCTCGCCCGGGTCGGTGATCTCGACCTTCTGCAGCATCTGGCGAACGATCACCTCGATGTGCTTGTCGTTGATCTTCACGCCCTGCAG
>CAZNHG010000410.1:0-2801 GCA_964572555.1 uncultured Devosiaceae bacterium
GTCCCGCCGGCCTTCCAGCGGCTGAAGACGTCCGCGAGTTCGGGGTCGAGTTCAAGCGCGCCGCGATCTTCGGCCCCCGGCACGTTCCGCGCCATCTTCCAGTTCGTGTTGATGCCCTTGAAGTGCCAGTAGAATGCGTCTTGGGCCATAGATTTGACACCGCGGGGACGCCCCTCGATCCAATGGAAATATGGATGCACTCTCAAGCTATCGACCCACGCGCGGCGCGGGTCGAGCACCCATTTCTTCTGGGCGCAATAACGGGTCTTCGGGTCACATGAGCGGTAGCGAAAATCGCGGTGATCGCCAAACTGCATGACCGAACTGTGCGCCTCGATCCAAGTCCCGCGCATGACGAGTAGTCCTCCGGGCGTGCGGTTCAATGCCTCAAATACGTCGCGCGCACCGCGAGTATACACCAGTTCGTCGATATCGCAGTTGAGAATTCCGGCGGCTCTGGCGCCGAAACGGCGCAAGACTACGCTCATCGCCCCCATGGCGGCGAAGCGGGCCCAATAGGGATTGAGCAGGACCTTCGGATCGTAGGCGCCGTAGGTGTGGTTCCACGGCACAACGAACGCTTCGGGCACGTTGGCTTTTTCCAGCGCAGCGGCGAGCTCTTGGGTCGACAGATTGGTCGATCCGTTATCGAACAGCACGACTGCGTCGACACCATGGAATTGACGATGATAGCCGGCCCAGGCTGTCAACCACTCCGGCGCATTGTTGCGGCTTGTAGTGAATAGAAGCCGTCGGCCTGCGAGACGCTCGACGAAACTTGGTCGAATAGTGAGGGCAAATGTCTGTCCGCCAACCGTCATCTCGAGCGTTTCGGCTTGGGCAGGGACGTCTCCCAGGGCGACGACCGTTACGGTGATCGTGGAATGCAGGTGCGCCACTAGACGCGTCGGATGGCCGTCCACGCGATAGGTGGCGTCTTTGACAGGGATGCTGAGATTGCGCAGAGCGGGGCCCACAAGCAGAACCGTGTCGCCATCCGCGGCGCGAAAGCAATCATAGAACAGTGTATCGCGATCGAACCCGACATCGAAATTGTCGGGCCGCCGGCGCCATCGGGCGCGTGGCTCGCGTCTCAAACCGCCTTCCGGCGATAGAACCGCCGGAGACGTTGTGATGACTTCCGTTCGTGAGGTCACCCCGCTGTGCCCCGGATGGATTTCAATCCGGTTAGCCGTCCGAGAGGGGTCCCCGTCAGATCGGATGCACTCCAGATATGTTTAAGCTTGTGAACAGGCACCAGCCCGTCATCGATGATCCGCAGCACGCTTTCCGGCGGATCGGTCTCGAACGGGTGGCGCGACACGGTCAGCGGCCCCAGGGCAGAGAGCTTGCCCATCTCGTCCCAGATGCGCCGCGCCTCGGGATCGTTCCTGGACAGATACTCCATCAGGTAGATCATCCAGAAATAGCGGTGCGGCTTCTCGAACCTTTCCCAGTACGCGAAAAACAGCTCCAGCATCGCACCGATGAAATGGTTGCCCTTGGCACCGACGATGAACCAGTTGTCGAGCCGGCGATAGGGACGCGGATCGGAGAATACGAAAAACCCCGAGCGCGCCGCATAGGGCAGCCACTCGTCGAGCGGCCGGCCACAATAAAGCGTGGCGTCGGCCCACACGCCCCCGTGCTGATGCAACAGCATGGTCCGCGCCATGTTGGCCCGCGCTTGCCGCGTCAGCGTGGTGCGGACGTTCTCGTACCCCTCGACGTGATCGAGAAGGCTCTCCTGGTCGAGCAGCTTTACCTCCCAGCCGGGGTTCCTTTCCTGCCAGCTTTCGGCGCAGGCCTTCACCAGGTTGGGCGCCTTGTCCCACCCCTGCTGCCACAACATCCAGACGGTCCTGGGTATGCCGTGCTCGGTTCCCTCCGGCGCGGCGGTCAGCGTGCTATAGGCCCTGACGACCTTTTCCACCTCGGCGGGATCGCGCAGATCGGTCGGGCGATGCGCCTTGCCCAGAACGCCGCGAGCCGGCCGCAGGGCGGAGCGCAGCATGATACTGCGAAAGGTCCACGGGGAGGGTGTGGGAAGTGCCATCGCCATCAGCCCCGCAATGCCCCGCCGGTGGCCTTCTCGACGGCCGCGACGATGGACCCGGAGAGCTTTTCGATCTCCTCGTCGGTCAGCGTCTTGCCGGTGGGCTGGATGCCCACCTCGATAGCGACCGACTTCTTGCCCGCACCGACATGGGCACCCTCGAACACGTCGAACACGTTCACGCCCGTGATCAGCTTCTTGTCGGCTCCCTGCGCGGCGCGAACGATCGTCGCCGCGGGCACGTCGCTGTCCACGACGAAGGAGAAGTCGCGGCTCAACGGCATCAACGCCGACATGTCGAGAGGCGGCCGCGTCCTGGCCGCCTTCTTGCGCGGCGCCGGAATGGCGTCGAGATCGAGCTCGAACGCCGCGATGGGACCTTCGAGGTCACGTTCGGACAACAGCGCGGGGTGCACCTCGCCGAACCAGCCAAGGATGAGCTTGGGTCCCAGCTGAATGCGCCCGCCGCGTCCGGGATGCGCCCAGGAGGCGGGTTCGGCAACGACCTGCGCATTGTTGATGTCCTGGCCCAGTGCATCGAGCACCGCCGCGAGATCGGCCTTGGCATCGAACACGTCCACCTCCCCGGTGCTTCCCTGCCAGTGCCGGCCGGACCCGCCGAGTTTGGCCGTGCCCGCGCGTATACCGGTTGCATGGGTCCGCTGCCCCTCGGGTTCATCGCTCAGGAATACCTGGCCCACCTCGAAAAGCGCGGCATCCGGATGGCCGCGATTGGCGTTGCGCC
>CAZNHG010000411.1:0-2773 GCA_964572555.1 uncultured Devosiaceae bacterium
TCCAACCCCGAGGTCGACGAACTGCTCGAGCAGGCCCGCACCTCCACCGACCAGGCGGAGCGCGCCGAACTCTACAAGCAGATGCAGGAGATCGTGCGCGACGACGCCCCGTGGCTGTTCGTGGCGAACTGGAAGCAGAACGCGGTGACCAGTGACCGCGTGGAGAACTTCGAACTGCAGCCGTCCTTCTTCCTGCTGCTGCAGGACGTCGCCAAGCCGCAGTAAGCCGTTCGATGCCGGGGCGGTCCGCCTGCCCCGGCATCGCCACCCAATTTTCGCCTTTCGTGGGAGGCCCGCCATGACCGGCTATATTCTCAAGCGCCTGCTCGCCGCCATACCGGTACTCATCGGCCTGTCGATCATCGTGTTCCTGATCATGGCGCTCATCCCGGGCGATCCCGCCCAGGCGATCCTGGGCAACTACGCGACACCGGAGAACGTGGCGCGCGTCAATCGCGAGCTCGGTCTCGACAAGCCCCTGCCCCAGCAATACCTGATCTGGATCTGGAACGTCCTGCAGGGGGATTTCGGACGGTCCTACATTCTCAACCGCCCGGTCCTCGACGAGGTCCTCGAACGCTTCGGTGCCACGCTCATTCTCGCCGGCACCTCGCTTGTGCTGTGCTCGGTCTTCGGGCTCCTGGCCGGCATCGTCTCGGCCGTGCGCCAGTTCGGCTGGGTCGACCGGATCGTCACCTTCTTCGTTCTCATCGGCATCTCGATGCCCTCGTTCTTCCTCGGGCTGCTGCTGATCCTGTTCTTCGCCGTCAAATGGCAGCTCTTCCCCGCCTCGGGCATGTACGCGATCTATGGCGGCGGCGACCTTCCCGATCTGCTCCACCACCTCGCCCTGCCCGCCATCACGCTGGCCGTGGTGGCGACCGGCGTCATCGCGCGCCTCACGCGCACCTCGATGCTCGAGGTGCTGCGCCAGGACTATGTGCGCACCGCCCGCGCCAAGGGGCTCGACGAGCGCACGGTCATCTACAGGCACGCCTTCAAGTCGGCGCTCGTCTCCGTCGTGCCCGTCATCGGCATCCAGGCCGGCTTCGTGCTCGGCGGGGCGGTCTACATCGAGACGGTTTTCCAGTGGCCGGGGATCGGGCAGATGCTGGTCAAGGCCATCTCGACCCGCGACATCCTGCTGGTCCAGGGCGGCGTCCTCGTCGTCGCGGCCAGCTACGTCCTGTTCAATCTCGCGGCTGACGTCGTGCAGTCGCTGCTCGACCCGAGGCTGAAGACATGAGCACCGCCCAGGCCAGCATCGAATTGGATCCCGACGCCCCGCCCAGGCGCCCCAGCGCCTGGCAGCTGCTGATGAACAACACGCTGGCCGCGGCCGGCTTCTGGGTCATTGTCGTCGTCATCGCGCTCGCACTCGCCGAACCGCTCCTGCCGCTTCCCGATCCGGACGTCACCACGCTTGCCGACCGGCTCGCCCCGATGTTCTCGGACGGCCATATCCTGGGCACCGATCACCTGGGACGCGACATTCTCGCCCGGCTCATGTCGGGCGTGCGGGTCTCGCTGGTCGTCGGCATTTCCGCCACCCTCATCGCCGCCTTCTTCGGCTCGGCCATCGGCCTCGTCTCCGGCTATGCGGGCGGGCGCACCGACAACGTGATGATGCGCGGCATCGACATGCTCATGGCGTTCCCCTACATCCTGCTCGCCCTGGCCATCGTCGCGGTTCTCGGCCCGGGGCTGATGAACGCGCTCTACGCCATCGCCGTCGTCAACATTCCCTTCTTCGCCCGCAACATACGCGGCATCACCGTGGGCCTGGCGCACAAGGAATTCGTGGACGCCGCGCGCCTGTCCGGCAAGGGACACATCGCGATCATCCTGAGCGAGATTCTGCCCAACGTCCTGCCGATCATCGTCATCACCATGTCGACGACGGTGGGCTGGATGATCCTCGAGACGGCCGGCCTCAGCTTCCTCGGGCTCGGCGCCCAGCCGCCGCAGGCGGACCTGGGGTCCATGCTTGGCGAGGCGCGGTCGCTGCTGTTCACCAACCCCATGGTCTCGGTCATTCCCGGCGTCATGGTCTTTATCGTCGTGATGAGCATCAACCTGCTCGGCGACGGTGTACGCGACGCCCTCGACCCGCGCCTGCGGGCCGGCGCCCTGGCCCGCCCGCTGTCGGTCACCCGCATCAGGCGCAAGTCGGTACCGCAGCCCGGCGCCGCCGCGCAATCGGCAGCGCTTGCCGTCCAGGACCTCGAGACGAGCTTCGAATCGAGCCGTGGCCCGGTGCCCGCGGTCAAGGGCATCAGCTTCGCCGTCGACAAGGGTGAATGCGTGGGACTGATCGGGGAAAGCGGCTCGGGCAAATCCGTCACCGCCCTGTCCCTGCTCGGGCTCGTGCCCTCCCCGCCCGGCCTCATCACCGGCGGAGGTGCCTATATCGAGGGACGCGACATGTTCTCCCTGTCCGAAAGCGAAATCGCCTCCTATCGCGGCGGCAAGGTCGCCTATGTCTTCCAGGACCCGCTGACCACGCTCCATCCGCTGTTCACCATCGGCGACCAGATCGCCGAGGCGGTGCGCGTCCACCAGCCGGTCGGGCAGAGGGCGGCGCTCGAGCGTGCCGTCGAGCTCCTGGAAACCGTGCGTATTCCCGAAGCGAAGCAGCGCGCCGCCGCCTATCCCCACGAGCTCTCCGGCGGCCAGCGCCAGCGCGTCGGCATCGCCATGGCGCTCGCCAACGATCCCGACATCATCATCGCCGACGAGCCCACCACCGCGCTCGACGTCACCGTGCAGGCCG
>CAZNHG010000412.1:0-2770 GCA_964572555.1 uncultured Devosiaceae bacterium
TCGGCATTCCAGGCGATGCGCATGCCCTTGCCCCCGCCACCGGCCGACGCCTTGAGCATGACGGGGAAGCCGATCTCCTCGGCCGCCTTTACGGCCGCATTGGCATCCGTCACCGCGCCCGGCCCGCCCGGCACGGTGGAAACGCCCGCCTCGGCGGCGAGCTTTTTCGAGGTGATCTTGTCCCCCATCGCCTCGATGGCGGCCGCCGGCGGCCCGATGAACACGATCCCCGCCTCGGTCAGCGCCTTGCAGAACGCCGCATTCTCGCTGAGGAACCCGTAACCCGGATGCAGCGCCTCGGCGCCCGACTCCTTGCACGCCGCGATGATCCGGTCCGCCAGCAGATAGGACTGCCCCGCCGGTCCCGCCCCGATATGCACGGCCTCGTCGGCCATTTTCACATGCAGGGCTTCCTTGTCGGCATCGGAGTAGACCGCGACCGTGGCGATGCCCATCTGTCGGGCGGTCTTGATGACCCGGCACGCGATTTCACCGCGGTTGGCGATGAGGATTTTGGTGAACATCAGCGGTCGTCCCCATAGTCAGCTGTACGCTCCGTTCTCCCTCCCCCTCGTGGGGAGGGTGGCCCGGCTTTGCCGGGTCGGGTGGGGGGTTCTCCCAAAACGTTCGATAAATGCTCTGCCACCCCATTCACATTAGTCATCACATCCTGATTGGAAATGCGAACGATCAGATAGCCCTCCTCCCGGATAAACTTGTCACGCTCACGGTCATACTCAACGGCCTCATCCGCCCCGTGAGTATCACCGTCTACCTCGATAACAACCTTGGCTTGATGCGAGGCAAAGTCCGCGAAGTAGCGCCCCAGCGGCACCTGACGACGAAAACGAAAAGGCTTGAACGCGCCATTTCGTAAAAGGTTCCAGAGCCGCACCTCGGCGGGCGGCATGTTCCTGCGCAGCTCGCGGGCACGTCGAACCGTCACCGCAGAGCCCCCCACCCGACCCGGCAAAGCCGGGCCACCCTCCCCACAAGGGGGAGGGAGATTGCACCAAATGAGCGAACCGTCATTCCTCACCCCGCATCCGCACCAACCTTCGCTCCTGCATCCCGCCGCACTGCGGAAAAATAGAAATCCAGCATCTCGTCCAGCGGCGCCGGGTTGCGCCAGAGGCGGCTGCGCAGGGCGGCGCCTTCCCAGCAGTTCACGATCAGGTTGGCGAGATGCCCGGTGTCGGTTTCGGGCGGCAGGTCGCCCTTTTGCTGCGCCTCCACGAGGCACTCGGCGATGCGGCCGGCGATGGCGCGGAAACAGGACTCGATCTTTTCCTGGAAGACCGGGCTGACGCCGGCGAGTTCCTGGCCGAGACCGCCCAGCATGCAGCCGAGATAGCCGTCTTCGCTGTATTTGTCGCGCGTCTGTTCGAAGAAGGCGCGCACACGGTCGAGCGGCGCCAACGCGACGTCGCCGAGGGTGGCGTCGAGGCCCGCATGGACGTCCACCATGTAGAGATCGACCACCTGGAGCGCGAAATCCTGCTTGCTGGAGAAGTGGTGATAGAACGAGCCCTTGGGCACCCCGGTTTCCTTGAGGATGTCCTGGATGCCCAGATCGTTGTAGCCATCGCGCAAAAGCATGCGCAGTCCCGCATCGAGAATGCGCTGCCTCGTGGTCTCCTTCATCGTGCCTCGTTCCAACCTGTTGTCCTCCTTGGCCCGACTGTTGGCGGATCGGGGCCAAACGTCAAGATGGGGTGGCGGCGCAGTGCCGTGAACGCAAAAGCCGCCGCCCCAAAAAGGGGCGACGGCGATGGCGCTGTTGTCCGGCGCGTGCCGGCCAGTCAGGGATCAGTGCTCGTGTTCGGGCGGCGCGACGAGAATCATCTCCACGCGGTCGTCGCCTTCGACATACGCATCGTGGCCCGGCGGAATCTCGAAGAAATCGCCCGGCCCGATCCGCGTGCTTGTGCCGGTATCGACCATGCGCACGACGAGCGTGCCGGCGATGCAATAGCCGGTGTGATGCATCGGGCAGGTATCGGGATTGCCCAGAAGCGGCTTCTCGTTCTTTTCCCAGGTCCAGCCCGGCTCGAACACCGCGCGCATGCCGGTCGCCCCGGTTCCCATCTTGACGATGGCAATACCGCCGCACTCCTTCATGTCGAGCAGGTCGTCGGGGCTCTCGAAGCGCCGTGTCTCTATCGCGTTGGTCATATCGCAATCCTCTCTCCTGTTTGCAGGCGGGGGGCCGAAAAGCGGCGGCTTGCCGCGATACCGCCCTGTCCTGCTGCTCCTCTTTGCAGTTACTCGACCGACCGGTCTATTCCTGACTATGCGCACGGACGATTTGCGTGTCAATGCCGCGATATCGAGAGGGACTACAGAGGAATGTTGTCGTGCTTCTTCGCGGGCATCTGGGCGTGCTTCTTCTTCAACGTCTCGAAGGCCCGCGCCACACGCCGTCGTGTGCCGTGGGGCATGATGACGTCGTCGATGAAGCCGCGCTCGGCCGCGACGAAGGGGTTCGCGAAGCGGTCCTCGTATTCCTTCGTTCGCTCGGCGATCTTTTCCGGATCGCCCAGTTCGGACCGATAGAGGATTTCCGCAGCGCCCTTGGCGCCCATCACGGCGATCTCGGCGCTGGGCCAGGCATAGTTCACGTCCGCGCGGATGTGCTTTGACGCCATCACGTCATAGGCACCGCCATAGGCCTTGCGCGTGATGACGGTCACCTTGGGGACCGTCGCCTCGGCGTAGGCGAACAGCAGCTTGGCACCGTGCTTGATGATGCCGCCGAACTCCTGCGCCG
>CAZNHG010000413.1:0-2759 GCA_964572555.1 uncultured Devosiaceae bacterium
TGCGCCCGAAGGGCCGGTCAGCAACCGCGCCCCGGCGCGGCATGCAGCGAGGCTTCCACCTGGGAGATCGTCGTCGCCATCCCGCCCGCGCTCACGAACCGGGTCGAGATCGCCCGCCGCCCGCCGCAGGTGAGTTGCGTGCGCACGCTCAACCGCCGGCCGCCCAGTGCGCCGGTATATTCCGCCCAGTCGGGCGCCACCGTCTTCGAGGTGATCCGCCAGCCGTTTCGGGATTCCTCGTGCGCGATCCGCTGTGCGACATAGCCGGGAAAGTCCCCGCCGGGCACCGTGTCACCGAAAACCGTCAGCTCCGCGCCCCGGGGCGAGCGGAAGATCCGCCCGTCGCCGTTCGCGGCCCCGGGTCCCGCTTCGGCAAAGCCGGGCGGCACCTTGGCGGCCGCGCCATGGCGCTCGTTGACGGTAACGCTCCAGCCCTGGGCGAGGGCGGGAACGGTTAACGTCGCCGCTAGAATGAGACTCAAAATGCGCATGAACGCAGAATGATGTGTGAATCCCTGAAGGGCAAGGTGGCCGCGAATGGCACCCGCCGGCGGTGTGGCGAAAGCCCTGTCCCGGGGTGCCGTGCATTGCGGTCACAGGCGAGGCGGCGTAAAACATGACTTCCCGGCCCCACATGGCGACACCTTATGCGACGCCGCCGGCCATGCCGCGCGGGGGGACAGGGACCATGCAGATATTGCGCGACGACGACATCGACCGTGTGCCGCTCACGGTTCTTATCGCAGCCATCCGTGCCCACATCGTGGCGGATGCCGCCGGCGACGCGAGTGCGCCGCCGCGCCATGTCACGGAAATGGATCGGGGTGTGGTCAGCCTGACGGTGGGCGGGTCCGGCGGCTATGCCGGCTTTCGCGCCTACGAGACCTTCCATGCCCCGCAAAGCGACGAGGACCAGATCGTCGCCGGATGGGATACCGGCACCGGCAGGCTGTTCGGCATGGCGCTCGGCCAGCGTCTCGGCGCCCTGCGCACCGGCTGCATCGGCGGCGTCGCCCTCGATGTCATGACGCCGCGCCGGGCCCGCACGCTGGCCCTGATCGGTACGGGCCAGCAGGCCGAGACCCAGCTTGCCGCCGCGCTCGCGGTGCGCGACTTCGCCGATGTGCGCATCTACAGCCGCCGTCCCGTCGCCGCCAACGAACTGGCGCGCCGGTACCGCCGCAGCACGAACGGCACCATCGGTATCGCCGGCACGCCCGAAGAGGCGGTGCACAAGGCCGACGTGGTGATTCTCGCCACATCGGCAACCCAGCCGGTAATCGACGCCGACTGGGTGGCCCCCCACGCCCATGTCACGACCATCGGCCCGAAGGCCGCCGGGCGGCATGAGCTGCCGGTGGCCCTGGCCCGGCGCGCCCGTGCCGTCGCCTCGGACAGCCCCCAGCAGATCCGCGCCATGAAGGACCACTTCCTCGAGGGGGAAGCGGCGCTGAAAAAGCTCAAGCATCTCGGGGCGCTGGCCGACACCCTCGATCCGGACCGTGACCGCGGCATGACGCTTTTCCTCTCCGCCGGACTCGCCGGCACGGAGGTGGCCGCACTGCGCGCGGCCATCGATCACCTCGCGGCCCGCTGACGCCCCGAATCGCGGCCCAGTTGCGTACGAATGCGCTATCGCTCATAATTTCACACGATTGAACGACCGGGACCGGCGCGGGACGTATCGTGCCGGCCTCAAGGGAGCTGCGTGATGAAACGTGCCAACGTGTCGGACGTGGCCCGGATCGCCGGCGTGTCCACGGCCACCGTGAGCCGCGTGTTGAACGAACCGGACCGCGTCAGGGAGGCGACACGCGAGAAGGTGCTCAAGGCGATTGACGAGTTGAACTTCGTCAAGAGCGCCACCGCGTTCAGTTTCAAGGTGCAGCACACCCACAACATCCTCGTGCTCGTCGCCAATATCGGCAACATCTACTATTCCGAGGTATTCCACGGCCTGCACCAGAAGGCCGAGGCCCACGGCTACAACATCATCCTGGCCACGCCGGACAAGGGCAATGTCAGCCGCCAGATCACCGACCGCCTGCATTCGGGGCGCGTCGACGGCGTCGTCGTGCTCGACGGGTTCGACTTGAGGAACGCCGATTTCGAACGGCTGCGCCAGATCTATGGCGGCATGCCCCCCATTGTCGGCTTTGCCGAAAAGGCGGGGTTCCTGCGCTACCCGCATGTCTATATCGACAACCGCAAGGCGGCGTTCGACGCCACGCGTCACCTGCTCGACAAGGGCCATGTCCGCATCGGCCACGTCACCGGACCGGAAGGGTACCCGGTCACAGGCGAGCGCCTGGGCGGCTATCAGGATGCCCTGCGCGCCGCCGGTATCACGCCCGACCCGGACCTCGTTTTCCCCGCGGGCTTTTACAGCGAGAAGGGCCGTCATGCCGTGCGGCGCTTGATGGAGCGCGGGCGCGCCGGATGGCCGACGGCGCTGTTCTGTTCCAACGACGAGGCGGCGATGGGCGTTATCTCCGAGTTCGACCGCCACGGCATTTCGGTGCCGCGCGACATGTCGGTGATCGGCTTCGACGACATCAGCACCGCCGACGCCTACGTTCCGGCCCTCACCACGATCAGCCAGCCGCGCAGCCTGATCGGCGAGGGCGCCATGAGCCTGCTGCTCGAGGTGATGGAAAACCCGGACACCAGCGGCAGCCGGGTGATCGAGCTCGACGTGCACCTCATCGAACGCGACAGCGTCGGCCTCCCCAACCCGGCCCGCACCCCGGCTCCCGCGG
>CAZNHG010000414.1:0-2743 GCA_964572555.1 uncultured Devosiaceae bacterium
CACGAGCGCGGCGATGACGATCTTGGGAAACGGCGTATTGAGTTCCCTGATGCCGTTCCAGTCATGTCCGGTAGTCTCGTAGCCGGTGACCGGATCGACTTCGGCGTGCCCGGTATGCGGGTCCGTGTCCGGACCGGTGTCTCTGCGCGGGTCGCTCATTCCGCCCCCTCCCCGTCGGATGTCTTGAGTACCGAGCGCGCCGCTCGATCATAGAAATGTCGACGGCCGGGCCAATAGGCGATTGCCACAACAGCCAGGAAGAAGCCCATCATCCAGATCAAGCCGAAGGATTTCGCAATAAAAACAAGGAATTCGTGGGTCATTGATCGCCCTCTTCCAGCATTTCGTAAGGGGCGTCGGTCAAGGTGCCCAGCGACTGCAGGTAAGCGACAAGCGCGTCCATCTCCGTCAGGCGCCGGCGATCCCCGTCAAAAGCACGCACTGCCACGTCTTCGCCGTAGCGTTCCTGCACGGCGTCGGCCTGCTCATGGTCGGGATTGGATTGCGCGAAAGCATCGACCCTGGCATTGGCAATCATCTGCTCGTTATAGGGCACGCCGAGCCGCGCCAGTGTTTTGAGCTGGTCGGACAGCATCGCACGGTCGAGTTCTTCGGTGAGCCAGGGATAGGCCGGCATGATGGACGCCGGCACGACGCTGCGCGGATCGATCAGGTGCTGAACGTGCCAGGTATCGGAATACTTGTCCCCCACACGCGCCAGATCGGGACCGGTACGCTTCGATCCCCACAGCATGGGATGGTTGTAGGCACTCTCGCTCGCGAGCGAGTAGGCACCATATCTGTCAATCTCGTCCGCCAGGCTACGCACCATCTGGCTGTGACACGCATAGCACCCCTCGCGAATGTAGATTTCGCGACCTGCCAGTTCGAGGGGCGTGTGCGGGCGCAGATCGTCAGGAACCTCAACGGTTTCGTCGATGGTGAACAGCGGTGCGATTTCGACGATTCCACCGATCGACGCGGCCACGATGATGGCGCCCACCAGTCCCATGGAGACCTTTTCAAGATTGTAGTGTAGTCCAAGCATGTCTTACTCAGCAGGTTCGGTGAGGGGGCGGTCGGTGGCCTGGGCGAGAGCGCCAGCCCGGCGCAGGGTGAAGAAGCAGTTGACGGCGCAGATGATTGCGCCGGTCAAGAACATCCCACCGCCTATGGTGCGCAGCAGGTAGTACGGGGCCATGGCACGCACCGTCTCGATAAAGCTGTAGGATAGAGCGCCGCCCTCGTCGTAGGCGCGCCACATCAACCCTTGGGTGATGCCGGCATTCCACATCGCGACGACGTAGATGAGTGTACCCCCAACGGCGAGCCAGAAGTGCCATTCAATGGCGCGGGGTGAGGCCATCTTCTCACGCCCTGAAATCTGCGGAACGATGGTATAGAGCGCACCAAAGATGATCATGGCCACCCAGCCCAGCGTGCCCGAATGGACGTGGCCCACTGTCCAGTCGGTATAGTGGCTGAGAGAGTTCACTGGCCTAATGGCGAGAAAGGACCCCTCAAAGGTGGAGATGCCATAGAACACGGCAGCGACGAACATGAATCTCAGCGTCGCGTCGTCACGCACCTTGTGCCAGGCCCCGTTGAGGGTGGCGATGGCATTGCCCGCCGACGCCCAGGACGGCACCAGCAGCATGACGGAAAAGGTCATGCCGAGCGTCTGGAGCCAATAGGGTACGGCCGTGTAGTGCAGATGGTGCGACCCCACCCAGATGTAGAAGAACACGATCCCCCAAAAGCTTACGATCGAAAGCCTGTAGGACCAGATCGGCCTGCCCGAGCGCACCGGCAAAAAGTAGTAGAGCATCCCCAAAAAGCCGGCGGTCAGGAAGAATGCCACGGCATTGTGGCCATACCACCACTGGATCATGGCGTCCTGTACGCCTGACCAGATGGTGAAGCTGTCGGCTGCATTGAGGCGCACCGGCAGCGCCAGGTTGTTGACGATGTGCAGCATCGCCACGACCAGGATGAAGGCAAGATAGTACCAGTTGGCCACGTAGATGTGCGGCTCGTGCCTGCGTGCGAGGGTGCGCATATAGAGCACGAAGTAGACGACCCACACCACAACCAGCCAGAGGTCGGCGTACCATTCCGCCTCGGCATATTCCTTCGACTGGGTGCTGCCCATCATGTAGCCGGTTACCGCCCAGATGCAGAACAGGTTGTACCCGATGAGCACGAACCAAGGGCTGATTGTGCCGGCGAGCCGTGTGCGAGCGGTGCGTTGAAGAACGTAGAACGAGGTCGCAATCAGCGCATTGCCGCCGAAACCGAAAATCGCTCCCGAGGTATGTACGGGCCGAAGCCGGCCAAAACTGCTCCATGCCAGTGTTGGTGTCGCCTCGGGCCAGAACAAAAGTGCGGCTACCCAGACACCGGCCGCCATTGCAACGACGGCCCAGGCGAGTGTCATCCAGATACCGAAGGTGATCGGCTCGTCATAATAGCGAGTCTGGCTCATCGCTTCGGGCGCCGGCTCGTAGAGCGAACCGCCAAGTCGGAAAACAAGGGCCAGCCCAAGAGCGCAGGCGATCAGTCCGTGAACGGCCATGACCCCCTCACGTGCTGATGCGGCCATCAACAGGCCACCCAGCGCCAGTGCGACCGCGAATCCCATCCCCATACGGCGATCCGAGAGAGTCAGGCTGGAAATCATGCAAAGTAACCTTCTAGGTACATCACACCGCCTCTTTGGCTGGTACCGCGATATCGGCCAGCG
>CAZNHG010000415.1:0-2739 GCA_964572555.1 uncultured Devosiaceae bacterium
TGGGCCTGACGGGGCGCTCGATCCTGTTCAAGCACATCATGCGCAATGTGATGCCTCTCATCCTGTTGCAGTACATGATCCTGTTTCCGCTCGTGCTGCAGATCCAGGCGGCCCTGGGCTTTCTCGGCCTGGGCGTTCAGCCGCCAACCCCGGATTGGGGATCAATCCTCGAGCAGGGCAAGGACTATATCCTGATGGCGCCCTGGATCTCTCTTTTCCCCGGCCTCTTCATCATGGTCTCCGCGCTTGCGGTCACGCTCATAGGGCGCGGCATTCAAAAGCGCATGGACCAGTGATGTGGGGAACGTTGCACCTGGAGGTCAGTGCATGAAACGATCAGAAGCCGTGAACGGACGCCAGGGTCCTGGCAAGATAGTCGTGCATCCCCTGACGCGCGGTCTGGGCATCGCCCCGGCGCAGGGCCTCGACGATCTCGGTGTTGGATCTCAGCGTGGCGGAACGCACGGCGGCCGAAACCTGGGCGGTCACACCGCGGTGGCCCCAGCTGTCCTGGCGGCGCGCACGGATGACGGCCTCGAACATCTGCATCAGGAACCGGTTACCGGTCGCGCGCACCATCGCCATGTGCAGCGCGTATTTCCATTCCTTGTACTCACGCCAGTCCTCTGCATCCCGAAGCCCGGCAAGGCAGCGGTCCATCTCGATGAAGTCGTCCTCGGTAGCACGCTCGACAACAAGCTGGGCGATTTCCGGCTCGAAAAGCAGCCGCGCTTCGAGAATTTCGGGCAGGGAGGGTGTGTCGGAAGGCGCCGCCGAGTCGATCTCGACCGACGCGTCCTCGACAACGAATGTCCCGCGCCCGACCTGGCGGGTGACGACCCCTTCCTCGACCAGCCGGTCCATGGCCTTGCGCACCGTGTTGCGGGCCGCGCCATAGCTGTCGGACAACTCCCGCTCGGTCGGCAGCTTGGCCCCCGGGGCGAGGCTGCCGTCACGGATCGAGCGCACGATGGACGTGTAGATCGCGGTTCGGTCCGTGGCCGACTTCTCCCGCACATTGGTCGGCTTAGGGTCTGGAATGTGGGTGTCGAGCATTGTCAGGCAGCTGCATATTACATTTTGAGATCGATTACCCGAGCATACCGCAATATTCAAGCGCTTGCCAGATCGGGCGCATGCAGACCCCGCCCAATGGCCCTGGAGGGACACTTGCGGCAGGGCCGTCGTGTTGCCAATTGTCCGCAAATGCGCTGTAAATGGTTCACAATTGATTTGGAAAAGGCCTGCATTGGCGGTGCCCCGTCGCGCGGGCGCTCTAGGCAGGCTGGCAAGGAGAGAGATCCGGTGCAGGGACGTTGCAGATTACTGGCGGGAGAGGCAGAGGCGATCGTCCTCGAGGAGGGCCCCTGGCGCGCCCTTTATCTCGAGAAGGGCAGTGCCGATCTCGACTATGCCGGCACCGGGCCGCGCCCGATCGAGGCAGGCACGGGCAGGGCACTGGGGCGCGGGGCGATCAGCGTGCGGCCAAACGGCACGGACACGCGTTTCTGGCTCTGGGAGATCGATGCGCAACCAGAACGCCTGCAGGCAAACCTCGACGGTCTGAATGAAGTGCTCACCCACGACCTCGATCAGACGCCGATCCTGACGGGACCGACACTCGTCCTCCGGCTCGAACGCGTCGATCTTCACCTGGGCGCCCAAACGCCGGTCCACACCCATGCCGGCCCCGGGCTCCGGGTGCTCGTGGCGGGCCGGCTGGAGGCCGAGGTGGGTGATCAGGAGCTTGAACTCGAGCCGGGAGATGCCTGGCTCGAGCGCGGTCCGGGTGAGCCGGTTGTGGGGCGCAGCGATCCTCACCAACAGACGGCATTTGTGCGGCTGATGCTGCTGCCCGAGGACATGGCGGGGAAGGATTCATTCGTGCACTGGAACGAGGCGGCAACGGAACGTGCCCGGCCTGCCAGCTACCAGCGGTTTTTCGAGGAAAGGGTTACATTGTGATGACGAGCCAAGCAGGAGCGGTGCCCACCACCAGCCGGCGCGGCGGAGACATTCTTGTGGACGGGCTCATGGCGCAAGGGGTCGATACCGTGTTCGGGGTCCCCGGCGAGAGTTTTTTGGCCGCCCTCGATGCCTTTCACGAACGATCCGAGGCGATCCGCTTCGTGATATGCCGGCAGGAGGGCGGGGCGGCCTTCATGGCCGATGCCCACGCGAAGTTGACGGGACTGCCCGGGGTTTGCTTCGTCACGCGCGGCCCCGGTGCGTGCAATGCCAGCATTGGCGTACACACCGCCTTTCAGGATTCCACCCCAATGGTGGTCCTTGTGGGCCAGGTGCCCCGTGGCCATCGCGAACGCGAGGCCTTCCAGGAGGTCGAATTCCGGCACATGTTCGCGCCCATGGCCAAATGGGTCGGCGAGGTGGAGAGCGCCGCCCGCCTGCCCGAGCACCTCAGTCACGCCTTCCACCTGGCACGGTCGGGACGTCCCGGACCTGTCGTGCTGGTTCTGCCCGAGGACGTGCTTGGCGAGACTGCCGAGACACCGGACCTTCCGGCCGCAAATGTCTCCCGCGCGGCGCCGGAACCAACGGTCATCGAGCGCACGACGTCCCTTCTTGAAAAGGCCGAGCGCCCCCTCATCATTCTGGGGGGATCGGGGTGGTCCAGCCGGGCCAGCACGTCCTTGCAGCGCTTTGCCGAGGCAAACAGCATCCCCGTCGCGACCTCGCTGCGCTGCCAGGACTATTTCGACAACCATCATTCCGCCTATG
>CAZNHG010000416.1:0-2696 GCA_964572555.1 uncultured Devosiaceae bacterium
TTTGAATGACCGACAAGCTGACGATCGAGGGGCTGGTAGCGAGTGGCGGCTGGCGCGAAACGCCGCCCGAAGTGGTTGACCTGCTGGAGCTCAAGCTGGCGAAGGGGGAGCGATGACATACAAAAGAAAAGAAGTTATCGGTGATGCAACGCTCTACTTGGGCGACTGCATGGATATTCTGCCGACGCTGGATAGTGGGTCAGTGAATTGGTGTGTAACAAGCCCTCCCTACAATTTAAACAAATCCGCTCACACTAGTGCCGGAGCGAAAACTTCCGCCAATGCTTCGATGAAGAAAAAATATGATGAATGGTATTTTGACGACATGCCAGAAGAAGAATATCAGTCTTGGCAAATCGACGTAATAAGCGAGCTTAGGAGGGTTTGCAGCGAAAGTATTTTTTATAACCACAGAATACGTTATGCGTGGCATAGCAGAAATAAAAATTCTCCCCCTTCAAAGGTTTACCACCCGATGGATTGGCTGCGGAATTTCCCTATTTGGTGCGAGATAATATGGGACCGCGCTGGGGGCTCTACCCCGACAGGGAGGTATCAACAGGCCCATGAATTGATTTACCAAATCGGAAAGCCTCGCAAAGTCAAGAAATCACTAGGAATGCTAGACGTTTGGCGCGTAACTCCAAGTCGGGGTTCAGGTCATGTTTGCTCTTTCCCAGAGGAAATAGCTAGGCGGTGCCTTAGTCCTAACGCTAGCGATGGCGATATTGTAATAGATCCTTTCATGGGCGCCGGAACAGTGGGCGCTGTTTGTGCGCAGAGTGGATATTCTTTCATCGGCATCGAGATCGAGGAAAAGTATTTCGACATTGCCTGTGAGCGTATCCGTCAGGCTTACGCACAGGGGAGGTTGTTTGAATGACCGACAAGCTGACGATCGAGGGGCTGGTAGCGAGTGGCGGCTGGCGTTGAGGGTGATTACGTTGCCGATGAACGGACGAGCTTTGCCGCGCTCTGGAATTCCACGGGCGGCGACTGGATCCGGATCAATGGCTTCAGCGAGGCCGTGATTTCGTACATTCGTGAACTCGAAGAGAGCGGTCTGGACGCATGACACGGCCGGATATCACGCAGGGCACGACCACGAAGCTGAAGATCGACCTGCCTTCGGGCAAGGAGCTGACCTTCTACGTGACCGTGAACTGCGCTGATGGCCGGCCAATCGAGGTGTTCGTGAACGTCAAGGATGCGGCGTACTGGGAGCACCTGACGGCCGTCACGGTGATGATCAGCCGCCTTCTTCAGGAAGGCGTCTCGGTCAAGACCATCGCCGACGACCTGAAACAGATCCACAGCACGCACACATCGCATATTGCGCGAGGGGAAGGGATGATCCCCTCCGTGTATGCACGAATCGGGATGATCCTCGAAGCATCATCCCCGGAGGATTTACCATGAAAATCGTGATATCGAATACGTGGAAAGACAGCGAAGCCATCGTCCTGACTCCGACTATTGCCCTGCAAGGCAGCTATCGGTGGTCACTGGTGTTCATCTGGATTATGTGGGCGGTTGAGATCCGCCTGCGCTGATGTAAGATAGCTTCGTAGCCAGCTACAGGCTGGGTCACGAAAGGACGCATTGAAAAAGCAGAGGTGACCTATGCAAAGCTACAGCCATCACGAACTAGGACAATTCAGTGAGTTGTTCACGGATGAGGATGAAGACGCTCTTTTCGACTGGATGGATGAGCGCCAAAACGAACTGAAGAAACAGGGATACCGGATGACGAAACGGGTGAAGGTCGGGCGGAATGCTCCCTGCCCATGTGGATCCGGAGTCAAGTTCAAGAAGTGTTGCATTTTCCGGGTCAAGCGCGGGGAACCGTTGGAGATCCGGAAATAGTGGACATCCAGAGATAGCCTCGACAGGCAGGCGCCGCACGATTCGCTCTGCGGCGCTTTTTATGACCTACCAGAATCCCCGCAAACCCTGTCAAGAAAATATTTTCGACCCAGCAACCACGCGGCCTCCCGGCTGACGAAACGCCGTTTTCACACCTTCTCGTGGAATCCGTTTGCTATACTTGTGTCAAGTTGATAGATTGTTAAGCCGTCAAGAGGAGGGGCTATGAAGCACACGCAATCGCAACGAACCGAGAACCGCAAGCGGATGATCAAGCTGGGCCTGTGGCAGAAGGCCATGAAGATGCCGAAGGATCAGAGGTCCAGTTACATCCGTGGCAACCTGCAAGTCCATACCAGCAAGAGGGGATAATCATGGATTCAATCGAAAAAGCACTGTACGACCTGTGCGGCATCCCGGAAGATGAGCGGCCGGCACCGCGCAAGGGGTCAAAGACCGATGTCATCGCCATCTACCCGGATGGCGAGCGACGGAAGATCGTCCGGCTGAAGCGCGGCTGGCAGCCTGACCACAACGTGTACTGCGATCTCCTGAAGGATGCCATCGCCTACCACGATCTCCGTTCCCCCGCGACAGCCAGCGCCAGAAGCTGTACGACGCCGAGTGCAAGGTCCGCGAGGAACTGGGCGATGCAAACACCCGGTACGACGAGATGCCGGCACTGAAGGCCCGCGTCGACGCGATCTATGGCAGCGCGTGGTGGCGCAAGAACGTGCGCAAGCTCGAAGGCTACGGTCCCTGCGGTCCCCTCCGGGTAGAGGATGGCAAGGGGCGCAAGAGCGGCTGTGCGGTCGGGACGCACACCCTGA
>CAZNHG010000417.1:0-2669 GCA_964572555.1 uncultured Devosiaceae bacterium
TCTAGATGTCGGGTCCCTCAATCCGTAATCCCCAATCCCCAATCCCCAATCCCCAATCCCTAACCAATCGCTTCCGCCAGCAGATCGGCCGGATGCCGTGCCCCGCGGCCGGTGCCGTCACGGATCTGATGCCGGCAGGAGAAGCCCGGGGCGCAGATCAGCGCATCGTCCGGGAGCTCGCGCACCGATGGGAAAAGCACCAGTTCCCCGATCTCCATGGATACCTCGTAATGATCTCTCTCATAGCCGAAGCTGCCGGCCATGCCACAGCAGCCGGTCTTCAGCTCTTCCGCTTCGTAACCGGCTCTTGCCAGCGCCTCCATGGTGGGCTCCATCCCGACCAGTGATTTGGCATGACAGTGGCCGTGCACCCAGACTTTGGGCAGAGGCCTGTGAGTTGGCAAGTCCCGTTCGGCCTGCACGACAAATTCCTCGAACTGGTAGGCCTGTTCCTCAATCGATCGGGCCATCTCCAGTTGCTCATCTTCGCACAGGTCCGGGTATTCATCCCGCAGCGTCAGTATTTCGGAGGGTTCCAGCCCGACGATCGGTATATCCCGGCTTGAATACTCATACAGTTTGTCAATGTTGGCTTCAGCGAGTTTCTTCGCTTCGGTTACCAGGCCCTTGGACAGTTGCGTGCGGCCCAGTTCCGCGATCTCCGGCAGGACGACCTCGTAACCCAGCGATTCCAGCACTTTGACAGCCGATCTGCCGATACCGGGATCGTGGTAATCGGTAAAAATATCCGCCAGCAGGGCCACCTGCTTTTTATCGCGACCGGCGGCTGAATTTGCCGTCGGGCGGGTATCGAAGCTACGGCCCCGTGAAGCCCGTTCCGACCGGTTCTCCCTGAACCACTCGCGGAATCTTTGCCGGGCGAATGCGGGCAGGTCCCGTTGCGGGTGCACGTTCAGGAGATGCTTTAACAGGGCTTTGCCCACACGTGAACGGAGCAGGCGGTTGCTTACCGACGGCCACTGCGCGGCCAGCGGATACAGTTTGGCGGCCTGCCCGAAAAACCGCTCGGCCGCCGAAATGCAGTTCTCTTCGTGCCATCCCTGCATAAATTCCGCCTTCATCCGGGCCATATCTACGTTCGCCGGGCACTCACTTTTGCATGCCTTGCAGCTCAGGCACAGGTCGAGGGCGTCCCTGAGTTCCTCGGAGGAGAACGCCCCGGCCTCTTTGCCGGAAAAGAGCTGGCGAAACAGGTTCGCACGGCCCCGGGTCGAATCCTTCTCTTCCCGCGTGGCCATGTAGGAAGGACACATCGTACCGCCGCTTTCGGCCAGTTTTCGGCAGACACCGGCCCCGTTGCAGAGCTCCAGTGCATCTCCGAAGCTCCCCTCCCGGCGCCATTTAAATACCGCGTCGATATCCGGAATACGGTAGCTGTCGGAGTACCGAAGATCTTCGTCGATCGGCTTGGCGCGGACGATCTTGCCGGGATTGAAGCGGTAGCCGGGGTCCCAGATCTCCTTCACCTGTTGGAGCAGTTTCATCATCTCCGGCCCCAGCACCTTCTCGATATAGGGCGCCCGGGCCCGTCCGTCGCCGTGCTCGCCGGAGAGCGATCCCCGGTATTTGCTGACCAGTCCGGCGATCTCTTCCGCCATCGCCTTCATCTTCTGAATTCCCTCCTGGGTGTGCAGGTCGATGACGGGCCGCAGGTGCAGCTCGCCTACCGAGGCATGCGCGTAAAACACGCATTGCGTGTTGTACTTGTCCAGCAACGCCTGGAACTCTTCCACGTAATCGGGCAGGTCGCGGACCCGCACCGCCGTATCTTCACAAAATGAGGGAGAGCGGGAATCGGAGCCCAGGCCCATCAGCAATCCCAGCCCGGCTTTGCGGAGTTCCCAAACGCGGTCGATCCGGCCTGGGTCCGAAATAACCGGAATGGCATAGCTCAATTGGCGCGATTGAAGCCGCTCTTTCAATTTCCGGGTTTTCTCTTCCAGTTCCTCCGGATCGTCTCCCTCAAACTGTATGATCAGGATGCAATGCGGTTCGTCCTGCAGGAAAAAGCGGTTCTTCCGCTGTTCGATATTGCCTTTTGTGGCGTCCAGGATGATTTGGTCCACCAGTTCTACGGCCGCCGGTTCAAATCCGACCGCGTCTACCGTGGCTTGCATCGCCTCCCGTATCGAATGGAAATGGGGAACCACAACACGCCGGAGCGGATCGACCTCCGAAAGATTCACCCGTGCCGATGCGGTCATCGCCAGAGTTCCTTCGCTACCACACAACAGTTCGGCCAGGTTGAAGGGACGGCCTTCGGGGTCGAACGGCTGCATGCTGCAGAGCCGGTCGAGCGCATATCCGGTGTTTCGTCGTATGATCTCCGGATGGGGATAGGCTTCCAGGATCGATTCCCTGTTCCTTTCGACAAGCTTGAGCATTTCCCGGTAGATCTTCCCTTCAAGGGTATCCAGTTTCATCTTTCCCCGCAGCTCATCCGGATTCAACGGCTTGAACAGGGCAACTGAACCGTCGCTGAGCACCGCCTCGATCTCCAGGATATGATCCCGCGTCGTGCCATACTTGATCGAGAATGAACCGCAGGAATTGTTTCCGACCATTCCACCCATCATGCAGCGGTTGGTTGGTGCCGTGTCGGGGCCGAACAGCAGGTTGTGCCGGGTCGCCGCCCGGTTCATTGTATC
>CAZNHG010000418.1:0-2155 GCA_964572555.1 uncultured Devosiaceae bacterium
CGGTGCGGGCGCATAGCTCAGTTGGTAGAGCAGCTGACTCTTAATCAGCGGGTCCAAGGTTCGAGTCCTTGTACACCCACCATTCTCTCCGCACAGTCCGATCAACTCTCGGCAGGTTGGGGCCGCTCTGTGCTGATGTGGTCCACTATTCCCCAGTCGCGCGCCTCCTCGGCGGTCATGAAGTGGTCGCGGTCGAGCGTGTTCTCCACTGTCTCGTAGCTCTGGCCCGTGTGGTGCGCATAGAGCCGGATGATCCGGTCCTTGGTGCGTTCCATCTCGTCGGCGTGAATGCGCACGTCCGACGCCTGGCCCTGGAAGCCCCCGAGCGGCTGGTGCACGTGGATGCTGGCATTGGGCAGGGCGGAGCGGCTGCCCGGCTCCCCGGCCATCAGGAGGAACGAACCCATCGAGCGGGCAGTGCCCATGCACAGCGTCTCCACCGGACAGCGCAGGAACTGCATGGTGTCGTAGATAGCCAGCCCGCTGGTGATCACGCCGCCATAGGAATTGATGTAGAGCGCCAGCGGTTTCTTCGGGTTCTCGGCCTCGAGAAACAGCATCTGTGCCGTCACCAGAGAAGCCATCTCGTCGTTGATTTCGCCGTTGATGAACACGACGCGCTCGCGCAGCAGGCGCGAATAGATGTCGTAGGCGCGTTCGCCGCGGTTGGTTTGTTCGACGACCGTGGGGACGAGTTGCATGGTGCCGCGCATGGCGACCTCCTTTCGAGGAATCAGGGTCTTTTGGCGAGGTTGCGGCCGCTCAGGCGGCGCACATCATCGCGGTGTTGCTGTTCGCGGCCCGCGCCGGAGCGGGAATGCGGCGCCGTGCGGCGGCCTGGTGGTCGATCCGCAGGGTGGTCGTGCCATCGTCGTTGGCGGCAATGGCGAAGGTGACGGTGCTCTCGAGGTCTGGCGTGCGGCTGTCCTGCCAGGCATAACTGAGCCGTTCACCCAGCGTTGCAGCGAGCAGGTGCAGCGTCACCGGCTTGTCGCCTCCGGCATCGTCATCGGCCAGCGCTGCCTCGGGCAACCAGTGGGAGAGGTGACGGGGGTTCGTCAAGGCGCGCCACACTTTCTCCGGCGGCGCGTCGAGCGTGTAGGTGAAGGTGAGGGCGCCCGAACCCGCTTCGCTGTCGGTTTCACTCATCGTCCATGTCCCTGAGAACGCGTTTCAAATCGTCGACCTTCTGCGGCCAGAAGGCACGATAGCGCGCAAGCCAGCTCCCGATCTGCACCAGACCGTCGGGATTGACCGTGTAGCGTACGTGCCGCCCCTGTTTCTCACCCGTCACCAGCCCCGCATCCTGCAGCACGGCAAGGTGCTGCGACATGGCGGGCTGGCTGATGCCGAGCCCCGCGCGCAACTCGGTGGCGTTGAAAGCGCCCTCCGCGAGCTTCGAAAACACCGCATAGCGGTTGGGATCGGCCAGGGCCTTGAAGATCGTCTGCTCCATCATTTCTACAGATAAGCACAGACTTATGTGAATCGCAAACGCAGATTTTTGATCAAACGGTCAGAAAATTCTCTCGCGATCACAATCGCCTCTCGCCTGACGGCGATCGGCTGGTTAAGCTGGCCGAAAATGCGTGAAAGGGGCGGGGGATGCAGGAAATCATCAGGCAGCTCGACGAAAAGCGCGACGGCGCGCGCCTCGGCGGCGGGCAGAAGCGCATCGACACCCAGCACGGCAAGGGCAAGCTGACAGCCCGCGAGCGCATTGACGTGCTGCTCGACCCCGGCTCCTTCGAAGAATACGACATGTTCGTCACCCACCGCTCCACCGATTTCGGCATGGAGAAGCAGCAGGTGCCGGGCGATGGCGTGGTGACCGGCTGGGGGACGATCAACGGGCGGCTCGTCTATGTCTTTTCACAGGATTTCACCGTGTTCGGCGGATCGCTCAGCGAGACCCACGCCCAGAAGATCTGCAAGGTGATGGACCTCGCGGTGCAGAACGGCGCGCCGATCATCGGCCTCAACGATTCGGGCGGCGCGCGCATCCAGGAGGGCGTGGCGTCCCTCGGCGGCTATGCCGAGGTATTCTGGCGCAACGTGCAGGCGAGCGGCGCCGTGCCGCAGATCTCGGTCATCATGGGCCCGTGTGCGGGCGGGGCGGTCTATTCGCCCGCGATGACCGACTTCATCTACATGG
>CAZNHG010000418.1:2165-2666 GCA_964572555.1 uncultured Devosiaceae bacterium
CGGTGACCAATGAGGTCGTTACGGCCGAGGAACTGGGTGGGGCGGA
Source organism: uncultured Devosiaceae bacterium (assembly GCA_964572555.1). GTDB lineage: Bacteria > Pseudomonadota > Alphaproteobacteria > Rhizobiales > Devosiaceae > CAZNHG01. The sequence continues at coordinate 2,212 of CAZNHG010000418.1, forward strand.
AACGCACACCAGGAAGTCCTCGGTGGCCGACGCCGCCTTCGACAACGACATCGAGACATTGCTCGAAGTCCGGCGTCTGGTTGACTATTTGCCGCTCAACGCCAACGAGAAGGCCCCGCGCGTCTCGGTCAACGACATCATCGACCGGCGCGAGGATTCGCTCGACACGATCATTCCCGACAACGCCAACGTGCCGTACGACATGAAGGAGATCGTGCTCAAGATCGCCGACGAGGGCGAGTTCCTCGAGCTGCAGGCCGAGCACGCGGCTAACATCGTCACCGGTTTCATCCGGCTCAACGGCGAGAGCGTAGGTGTGGTGGCGAACCAGCCCATGGTGCTCGCCGGGTGTCTCGACATCGCTTCGTCCAAGAAGGCCGCCCGTTTCGTACGGTTCTGCGACGCCTTTAACATTCCCGTGCTGACGCTGGTGGACGTCCCCGGCTTCCTGCCCG
>CAZNHG010000419.1:0-2660 GCA_964572555.1 uncultured Devosiaceae bacterium
GGCCTCGTCCAGCGTCCTGCGGTCTCGGCTTCGAAAAAGGGCGCCTCGAGACCTGGAAACCGGAACAGGCCGAAATGCCCTGCGAGACCGCCACGCAGACGGCCATTCATAACGATGCCGCCACCGATCCCGGTCGAGATGGTCAGGAAGACGCAATCGCGATGCCGGCCCGCGCCTTGGACATATTCTCCCCAGGCCGCGGCCTGAGCGTCGTTCCTTGCGACGACCGGGCAGCCTGTCAGTTCCTCCAGCTGTGCCGCGAGCGGAAACGGCTTCGATACGTTCAGTGTGACGGGATTGAGCGCGGTCCACTCTCCGTCATCGACCAAGCCGGTCACTGCCACGCCCACGCGATCATGATCGGTGCGCCAATCGGCACATTGCCGGAGTAGCTGTGCGAGCCAGAATTCGGGGGCACCGTCACCGGGCGTGTCGAGGCGCCGCCGATCAACGACGTGGCCATTGCGCACAAGGGCGGCGAGCATCTTGGTGCCACCGATATCGATGGCAAGCACACCGTTTTCCAGCTTGCGGGGCGCGCTCATCGTTCTGTCCTGCCCGCGACGGCCATAGCCGATGCGACGTGCGTAAGTGCCGCACGATACCATCCTGTCGCGTGCTCGGTGCGCGTGATGGCCGACCCAACGACGACGGCCATCGCGCCACATTCGAGCGCCATCGCCGCCTGCTCGGGCGAACGGATACGTCCCTCGGCGATGACCTGGGGGGTCAGCACGCGCATTTGGGTCAGCAATGCGAAGTCCGGCTCGTCCGACTCCATGTCACCGACATAGCCCGACAGGGTCGAACCGACGAGATCGGCGCCGCACTCCAGCGCCTGGCGCGCGTCCTCGATGTCGGAGCAATCGGCCATGGCGATGGCGCCTTCGGCATGGATTGCCGCGATCAGGTCGGCGACGCTGGCGGGACGTGGCCGCCGTGTAGCGTCTACCGCCACGATATCCGCGCCTTCCGCGCACAACGCCCTGACGTGATCAAGCGTCGGCGTAATGCGTACCGGGCTATCGGGGAGATCATGCTTGACGATACCGATGATCGGTGCGTCGGTCCTGGCCCGTACTGCGCGAACATAGGGCACCGACTCGATGCGCAGGCCGCAGGCACCGCCATCAAGTGCCGCCAGCGCGAAGCCGGCCACACATTCGGCTGTATCCATGGGACCGCCGGGTACCGGCTGGCACGACACGATCAGTCCATTCTCGAAAGATCCGGGCAGATCCGCCAATTCCGCACTCCCTTGTTCGGGAGTACGTTACCAGCACGTCAATGGATAGCAACCGGTTTGTTACTGGTATTATCGTGCAAGCTCGAGGACGAAGTCGTAGACATCCCCGCGATAGCGCGTCTGGGTAAACTCGACGATCTGCTCGTCGGCGAGGAAACATCTGCGTTCGACGATAAGCAGGCTTGCACCGGGCTCGATGCCCAAAAGCTCGGCGTCCGCCTGCGACGCCGGCCCCGCGTGCATGCGCTGGACCGCCCGTTGCGGAAGGGCACCAAGGGTCGCCAGGGCTTCGTAGAGCGAGTCTCCCACGATTGAGGGATCGGGCAGGAAGCGTTCGGGAATGGACGCGGTCTCGGTGGCGATCGGCGTTTCGTCGGCGGTACGGACCCGCCGGAAGCGGGCAACGCGCATTGTCGGCGCCAGGCCGAGGGCCATGGTCTCCGCCGGCAACGGACGCGCCACTTCCCTGGAAAGCCAAAGGCAGCCGGGCACTAAGCCCCGGGACTTCATGTCTTCTGAGAAGCTTGAAAGTGTCGATAGCGACTTCTCCACGCGCGAGACCACTTCGGTACGAGCGCCCTGATGACGCCGCAGCAAGCCGTCGGTGACCAATACATCGATGGCCTTGCGCACGGTGACGCGCGAGATCGACAGGGCCTCTGCAAGCACCCGTTCGCTTGGCAACAACCCTCCGCGTTTCAGCCCGCCATCGGCTATTGCCCCCTCGACGCCCGAAACCAGACGCCGATAGATCGGATCATCTCCGGATCGCCCGATTGCCTGGCGCAACCGATCGAGCAGTTCCTCAGTTTCCATAGCCACTCACATCCACAGCCTCTTGACGACATTTCCTACAGGAAATCCACAGGGATGCAAACTGGTATGGTCCAGTTCAGGTGAAGAACAAAACGTTCGAGCACCGCCCGGACGTGTCGGGGCCTTCGGTTAGAACCGGACACGTGATGCCCACTTGTTCTGAAAGCGCTCTTAGGGATGCAGTCCCGGCAGTTGCTGTTTGAAAAGTCAGGTGGTCGAAGAGTGTGCCGCTCAGTCGGCGTGAGCCGGGTCTGTGGCCCGCGCGCACGAGAATATCCCGCCTAGCTTGTCGTTCGAGATCTTTCAGGACACTTCTTAAATCCGAGCAAGCGGCAGCTTCGCTATATGTGCATCGACCGCGTCGGTCACCTTGTTTGCCTGCGGCAAGTGGGTCTTCTCGCTGGTCCAGACCTCATGGAAACGGGTCACCGTTTCTTTCGCTGTGTCGATGACTGGTTTTTCCGGCAGGTGGGCCTTGGCGGCCAGGTATGAGAGCTCGTCAAGATCGAAGCTTTCGAAGCGCTTATGCCTTGCATATTTTAGCGCGGCTTCATCGTCGGGGATGTAGGCAATCGTGGAAACAAGATCATAGGCCGGG
>CAZNHG010000420.1:0-2659 GCA_964572555.1 uncultured Devosiaceae bacterium
CCAGCTTCGCCGACATCTTCTACAACAACTGCTTCAAGAACGGCATCCTGCCCATCGTCGTCACGCCCGAGCAGCTCGAGCTTCTTACCGACGATGCGGAGCGCGGTTCGAACGCCACCCTGACGGTCGATCTCGAGGCGCAGACGATCACGGGCCCGGACGGCGGGGCGATCCGGTTCGAGATCGATCCGGCGCGCAAGCATGCGCTCCTGGAGGGGCTCGACGACATCGCCATGACCCTTCAAAAGGATCCCAGCATTTCCGGGTTCGAGGGCAAGATGGCAGAGGACCGGCCCTGGATTTGAGGGGGCCGCGAGGCGGAGTTTTCCATGGTCGAGAGAATTTCCTCGGGCTCGCCTTTCGAGGCGCGCGTGGGCTATTCGCGTGCCGTTATCGACGGCGAGATGATCCACGTCGCGGGCACGACAGGGTACGATTACGCCAACATGGTCATGCCCGAGGACGCGGGCGAGCAGGCGCGCAATGCGCTGGGCACCATTGCGGGCGTCCTCGAGGAGGCGGGTTCGCGCCTCGCGGACGTCGTGCGGGTGCGCTACTACATCACGGACCGGTCGCATTTCGAAGCGGTCGCCGATGCCGCCGGCCCGGCTTTCGCCGATATCCGTCCGGCGGGCACGATGGTGATCTGCGATCTCATCGCCGAGGAGATGAAGGTCGAGATCGAGGTGACGGCCCGGATCGGGGCCGGAACCCAGAGCCTGTGTTCCGATTGAATCAGAACTCAGGCTCCAGGTTCCTGAGTGGCCGCGTTCCCGAATCGACCAAGTGGTGTCCACGTGGTCTGAAAACGCTCTAACGCGGGTCGAGCCCGAACGCCTCGGCGACGAGGGCGAAGGAGCGGCGGCGCTGCTCGTAGGAGTGCATGGTCGTTGTGATCATCACCTCGTCGGCGTCGGTTTCCGCGCGCTTCTGCTCGATTTTCCCGCGGACCGTTTCGGGGCTGCCGACGATCCACAGCGGCCGGTGATTCTCGATCACCGCGCGTTCCTTGTCGGTATATGCGTGCGCCGCCGCTTCCTCGGGCGAGACGAGCCGGCGCGCCTGGCCTGTGTGGAACAGGGCCCAGCTCAGTTCCTGCGATCCGGCGAGGTATCGAGCTTCCTCGTCCGTGGGGGCGCACACGACGGAGACGCACACGATCACCCTGGGTTCGGTGAACGACGCGCCGGGCTGGAAGGCCCGCCTGTAGTTCTCCACCGCCGGTCCGCCCGGCGCGGGGCTGAAATGGGCGGCGAAGGCATAGCCCATGCCGAGCTGGCCCGCCGCTTCGGCGCTGCCGCCGGAGGAGCCGAGCATCCACAGCGGCGGAAGGCCGACCCCGCCCGGTGCGACCTGGACGTGGCCGAGAGGGTGACCGGCGGGGAAGGTGTCCTCCTCGAAGGCGAGCAGTTCGGCGAGATAGTGCGAGAACTCCTCTCCCCCGCCGGTCTGAAGGGCGCGCATGGCATAGCCGTCTCCGCCCGGCGCGCGGCCCAGCCCGAGATCGATTCGGTCCGGATAGAGGGCTTCGAGCGTGCGGAACGCCTCGACGATGCGCAGGGGGCGATGGTTGAGCAGCATCACCCCGCCCGAGCCGACGCGCAGGCTGCTGGTCGCCGCCGCCGCACTGGCGATCAGGATTTCCGGAGATACCGAGCCGATGGTGGGCATGCCGTGATGCTCGGCGAACCACAACCGTTCATAGCCCAGGGCTTCGCCGGTCCGGGCGAGTTCCACGGTCTGCCTGAGGGCGGTGGAGGTGTCGGTGCCATCGGTGATGGGGGCGAGATCGAGGATGGAAAGCGGGTAGGGCGATGTCATGCCTGCCATGTAGGTGTGCGGACGCGCCATTCAAAGTCCCGAGCTTGCCTTGCGCCCTGAAATGACGGTATGAGCCGCGCGGACATTCCTTCGCGCAACACATCACGGGACGATCATGGCCAGTCACAATCTCTTCCTTCTGCCCGGCGACGGCATCGGTACCGAAATCATGGCGGAGGTCGTCAAGCTGATCGACTGGCTGAACGCGAACGGCAAGACGGATTTCGCCTATGAAGGCGGGCTCGTGGGCGGGGCGGCCTACGATGCGCACGGCGCGGCGATTTCCGATGACGACATGGAAAAGGCGCTTGCCTCGGATGCGGTGATCTTCGGCGCCGTGGGCGGGCCGAAATGGGACGATGTGCCCTATGACGCGCGGCCGGAGGCGGGTCTGTTGCGGCTGCGCAAGGATTTGCAGCTGTTCGCCAATCTGCGTCCCGCCATCTGCTACCCGGCGCTCGCCGAAGCGTCGGCCCTCAAGAGGGAACTCGTCGAGGGGCTCGATATCCTCATCGTGCGCGAGTTGACCGGTGGGGTCTATTTCGGCGAGCCCAAGGAGATCACCGATCTCGGGAACGGGCAGAAGCGCGCAATCGATACCCAGGTCTACGAGAGCTACGAGATCGAGCGTATCTGCCGGGTGGCATTCGATCTGGCCCGCACGCGCGGCAGCCTCGTGCACTCGGCCGACAAGAAGAACGTGATGAAGTCCGGCGTTCTGTGGGACGAGGTGGCGCGGCAGGTGGCGGGTGAGTATTCGGACGTCACCTTCGAGCACATTCTCGCCGACAACTGCGCCATGCAGCTGGTGCGCAACCCGAAGCAGTTCGACGTGATC
>CAZNHG010000421.1:0-2640 GCA_964572555.1 uncultured Devosiaceae bacterium
AAATGCTCTAAGAGCCACCACCGGTCTTGAACCCGCCCGAGCGGCGCGATCCGCGTGAGCCGGCACGCGGGCGGGAAAAGCCGCCCGTACCGCTTCCCGGCCACTGAATACTGCCACTCCGCCGCCGGTTGCGTCCCGACCGGGGCAGCCCGATCCCCCCGCCCCAGTCGCTCGTGCCCGGCCGCCAGCCCTGGCTCTTGCGCCAGCTGTCCCAGTAGGCCGCCGCCGAAACCGCACCGCGCAGGAACTCGCCCAGCATGTCACCGGCAAGCTCGTCCTGCCGGAACACCGAGCGCGGGTCGTCGAATCGCGCCTTCTTGAACTCCCACTCGATATCTTCGAGCTCGCGCCGCCGCCGGGCCAGCGTCTTCAGCCGCGCCTCGTGCTCGGCGGCCTCCGTTTCGTCGGCGGCGATGCGCTCGCGCACGTCGTCGATCTTGGCGACGATGGCGTCGTCTTCCGGGGTCAGCGTCCTGCGGGCTTCGGCCAGAAGGGTGCGCAGATCTTGCCGCCCCAGGCTCTCCGCCAGTATCTCCAGGGCCTCCTCGAAAGCGGGGTCGCGCCCTTCCGCGAGCAGGCGCAGGGCCTCGGCCCGCTCGTCGCGCGCATCCTCGATCTCGGCCATTTCCGCGTCGATGCGCTCGAGCTGCGCCTGCGCATTGGCGATGCGCTCGCGGATCGGCGCGCCCCCCGCCTCGTCGATCGCGGCTTCCTCCAGCGCGTCGAGTTCGGCCTCGGCCTTCTGTGCCAGTTCGTTCTGTCGCTCGGCATGGGTGCGCAAACGCATCGGGATTTCGTTGAGCATGGCGAAATTGGGCCGCGCCTCGCTGTAACCCACGATGCCCGCCACCCAGGAGTCGAGCCAGCGCACCAGTGGGTTGGCGCGATAGCTCCTGGTTCCGTATCCGGCCTCCCACAGATACATGAACAGCGGATCCGCCCGGTAGGGTTTGCCCTTTTGTTCGCGGTCGGCCTCGGCGATTTCGGTCTTGGCCAGGCTCTGGCTGGCGATGCGGTCATACGCATCCGCCTCGGCCCGCTTGCTCTCATAGGACGGGTCCCTGGCGGTCGCCTGGGCGATGCGCTGCGACAGGGCCCTGAGTTCGCCTTGCGCGGAATCGATATCCTCGAGCACGGCGTGCCGCGTCCGGGCTTTCTCGGCCACGGCGGTGTCCTGCGCCCGAAGGGCCTCGCGCGCCTCATCGAGCGCCCCGGCATGCGCGGCGATCATTTCGTGGGCGCGTTCCTCGGCCCGGATCAGCCGGCCCGCCATCTCGTTGCGCTCATCCGCTGACAGGCGGATTTCCGCGAGCTGGCGGAACAGTTCGGCTTCCGTCTCGCGCAGCTTCGCCATACGCTCGGCCCTGCGCGACAGGCGCTTGGCGATGCCGTCCTCTTCCTGGCGGATGTCGCGCACCGCGTCGTCGAGGGATTTCAGGGCTTCGGGACCGCTCAGCGCCATGTCACCACCGTGTCAGCGTGCCGTCGAGCACGGGGATCGAGTACACGGTATCGAGAAAGCCGTACCGCTTCTGCCCGATCATGTTGCGCTGGATGATCCCGTCGTCCTGCTTGTCGGCCTTGACGGCTGCGTAGATCACCTCGGGTACGCGCAGCCCCCACATGGTGACGTTTTCCGTCTCGCCGGTCTCCTCGTTCTCGATCGGTACCTCGAGCACCGCGTTATCGGCGTCGACCGCCTCGACGGCGAGATAGTAGTTGGTCGCCTCCGTGTTGACGTCCGGAAACGTCCAGAAGCCCGACTGCACGCCCTCGCGGTTGACGATGCGGATCTCGTACTCGCGCCTCAGCGTGTCGCGCAGCGCCTCGAGGTCGGCCACGGCCTGCTCCGCCGCATCGTGATCGCCTTTTGCTGCGGCTGCCTTCCCGCGTGCGCGCAAGGTTTCGGCGCGGAACACGGCCGTCTGAACCTTTGTCTCCTCGTAGATCGTCTCGTACAGCGCGTCCATGCGCGCCGGCAGTGTTTCCTTGAGCGCCACCCGCTCTGCCGCGACGCGCGCCTGCTCCATCGGAACGTAGACGAATCGGTAGCCGCCGAGCGCGAGCGCGAACACGGCGAGAAGCGCCAGCGCCCAGCGCCCCCAGCGCTTGCGCGCGACATAGAGCCGGGCGAGCCTCACCCGCCATCCGCCGGTGGGCGGCGTATAAACGAACCGGTTCTCGTCGAGCGCTGCCACGCCATCCTTGAGGATGTGGTCGGGCACCGCGATACCTTGGTCGCGATAGATTTCGCGCAGCTTGTCGATCAGCTGTTTCTCGCGTGCCGCAGGGTCGAGTTCGCGCATCACCAGATCCTGACGATGACGTAATGTATCCGCCACGTCCATGGCCAGCATGACGTCATCGAGCGGAAGCCTGGTTTCAGCTGCGGTCGGCGTGCTCATGTCCAAGCGCCTGCCGTGGTCCTCCGTCGTGTCCGCTATGCTGCCACCTCCTGGGGCGTCAGGATACTCCCGTGTGCCACGAGGCCGGCCGGCCCGCATCCGGCCTCGAGCGCGGCCGTGCCTGGATGCACGGCCGCGACCTGCCCGCGCACGACCTCATTGAATGCCGAGGCCTGCGCGAGCGTGCGCCCGATCAACAGCACACGGGTTTCGTCGAGTCCGGTGATTTCCTCCA
>CAZNHG010000422.1:0-2637 GCA_964572555.1 uncultured Devosiaceae bacterium
CATCCTCGCGGCCGGAATGCTCTATTCACTGTGGCGTACGCACGACGACAAGCGTGCCGCCGCCAAAAAAGAGGACTCCGCGCACTCGACGCGGTGAGGGCGCCACTTCCAGCGAACGCCCCCTGGCGGCGCGATTGCGCCGTCATGTTACTTTCCGGCTTACTCATCCGCTGGAGTATCGTCCGTTCTGATTGAATCGGGACACAAGCTCCAGGTTACGGCGGCGCCTTGGCCATGAGCAAATCAGGCCGGGCGCGGTGCCGCCGCGTCCGGTCCGCTCGCACCATGCCACAGTGAGAGCAGGTCGGCCGGTCCGTCGGGAAGGTCCGCGAGGGTGCAGTTGTCGAGCACCGCGAGGAATGCGGCCGTTGCCTGGCCGAGCAGGTGCGTGAGGCCGCAACCCGGCGCGATGATGCAATTAGCGCAATCGACGAGTTCAAAACCGTCCTCCATCTCGCGCACGACGGCGCCGATACTGATTTCGGACGCGGACATGGCGAGACGCGCCCCGCCGCTGCGCCCGCGCACTGCGGTGACGTAACCCGCTTTCACCAAAGCGCTTACCACCTTCATCATATGGTTGTGCGACACGCCGTATGCCTGGGAAATCTCGGAAATGGGACACAGGCGCTCCGGGTGCGCGTTCAGGTAGATCAGGACCCGCAGGGAATAATCGGTGTGCAGGGTGAGGCGCATGCGGGGGTCTCCAATTTGTCGCACTTATAATACATGTATTTTCATTGCATGATATAGCTTTTTGCGGCAAGGATGCGGCGCATATTGGAAAGGGGGCGCCAAATGGGGGCCGCACTCACCGAAAACGACCTGCGCGAACTCGTCACCCGCTTCTATGGGCGGATCCGCCAGAACGCGCAGTTGGGGCCGATCTTCGAGACCGCCGTCGACGACTGGGACGCACATATCGAGGTGCTGACCGCGTTCTGGTCCTCGATCATGTTCAAGTCGGGCCGCTACAAGGGCAACCCCTTCGCGGCGCACACCCCGTTCGCCGGTCAACTGACACCGGATCACTTCGCGACCTGGTTGGCGTTGTGGAGCGAGACCGTTCGGGAGCTGTTTGCTGACCCCCTCGCCTCCGCCTTCGAGGAAAAGGCGGGCCGCATCGCGGAAAGCCTGCAGGCGGGGTTGCTGTTCGATCCCGGCGCCACCGAAGCCGGCCAGGGGCCGCCCGGCCGGTCCGCGCGTGACCCGCAATCCCGAACTCCACGTATTCAAGACATTCCGAACGGTCATATCGAGGCCAAAGATGACTAACCTTTTCGCGAAACTTCACGTCAATCCCCTCAGATGGCTCGCCGCGGGCACCGCGCTCGCCACGGGCGCCCTGTGGGCCGGATCGGCCCAGGCGCACGTCAAGTGGTTCGCCCCCTATATCGTCGACGCATCGCCCGCCCCGATCACGAACACGCTTGCGAATGGCTGGTTCTGGCTGGCCATCGGGCTGGTGCTGATCTTCTTCATCGCCACCCGCGCCATCGAGGCCGGTTCGGTGGGCGAAACCGTGCTCGACGGCATGGACCGGGTTACCGACCCCCTCTGGAACCGGCTCGACGACTTCATCCGCGCGGTGATCGGCGCCTTCTTCGTCGCGATCTTCGCGGTCGGCGGCGTCTATCTCACGCCCGATCTGCAGACCCCGGCCGAATGGATTTCGTGGCTGCAACTCCTGATCGCGGCCGGCGTATTCTCGCGGCGCACCATGCCCTTCTCGGCGGCAGGCATTATCCTGTTATGGGTGCTCGCCTTGCGCGACTACGATCTGTTCCACCTGTTCGACTATCTCGCCCTCGGCGTGGCGGTCGCCGCATACCTCGTGCTCGCGGCTTCGAGCAACGAGAACTGGCGCAAGCATCGCTTCGAGGTGCTGCGCTGGGGCGTCGCCATCGCGCTGATGTGGTCGAGCCTTGAAAAGTTCGCCTATCCGGACTGGTTCTATCCCCTGGTCGAGGAGAAACCGTTCCTGACCTTCGGCATGCCGCGCGACGTGTTCATCCCGATGGCCGGCGTTGCCGAATTCACCATGGGCTTCGGCCTGTTGTGGACCCCGATGGTGCGGCGCCTTTCGGCAGTGGCCTTGTTCGTCATCTTCACAGCGGCCGTCTACCCGTTCGGGCGGATCGACCTTGTCGGCCATGCCCTGATCATGGCGATCATCGTCGCCATCGCCGCCGATCACACGCGGGAACTGCACTTCCTGCCGGCCGCGAGGCGGGCCTTCCGGGGCGTTCCGGCGGCGCTCGCCGTGGCTATCGTCGTGTTCGTCTCGGGCTATTGGGGCCTGCACTTCGTGATCTACGGCGCGGACAGCACCGGTACGCAGCAGGTGGAGCGCACCACGCACAGCCCCGACCCCGACCATCCGCATACCGCGGCAACGGGGGACGAGACGGTCCCGGCGGCCGAAATCGAGGCGGCGTACATGGCGACGATGGACACCATGCACGGCCCCATGATGGAGGGCATGAAGCACGCCGATCCGGACGTTGCGTTCATGCAGGGCATGATCCCGCATCATCAGGGCGCCGTGGACATGGCCGAGGTCGTGCTCGAATACGGCAACGACCCGGAAACCCGGCAACTCGCCCGCCACATCATCGGCGAGCAGGAAGCCGAGAT
>CAZNHG010000423.1:0-2637 GCA_964572555.1 uncultured Devosiaceae bacterium
GGCGGCCGTGGCCGCGGCCAACGCATTGGGCCCCGGCTTCGGCGGCTACTAGGCCGTCCCGGACGGCTTCGCTCACGCAAGCGCGAAGCTGCCTTCCACCGGCACATGATCCGACGGCTTGTCCCATCCGCGCGTGGCGCGGTGGACGGTAACACCGTCGAGCCGGTCGGCGGCCTGCGGCGACAGCATCAGGTGATCGATCCGGATGCCGTTGTCCTTGCGCCAGGCGCCGGACTGGAAATCCCAAAAGGTGTAGGACGGGGTGTCGGTAACCGCGCGCAAGGCGTCGGTGAGCCCGAGATTGCTCAGCCGGCGGAACTGCTCGAGGCTTTCCTCGCGAAACAGCGCATCGCCCCACCAGACATTCGGATCATGGCAGTCACTGCCCGTGGGGATGAGATTGAAGTCGCCCAGCAGGATGAACGGCTCCTCCAGCGCCAGGCGGGATTCCACAAACGTCCTCAGCCGGTCCATCCATGACAGCTTGAAGGAGAACTTCGGCCCGTCCACCGGGTTGCCGTTCGGCAGGTAGATGTTGCACACCCGCACGACACCGCTGCCGGTAGAGAACAGCCCCTCGATGAGCCGGGCCTGCTCGTCCGTATCGTCGCCGGGCAACCCGCGATGCACTTCGTCGAAGGGGACCTTGGACAGGATGGCAACGCCGTTGAACGACTTCTGCCCATTGGTCTCGACGTTGTAGCCCATCTCCTCGAAGTCGCTGCGGGGGAAATTCTCGTCCTGCGCCTTGATCTCCTGCAGGCACACCACATCGAGGTCATTCTGCTCCAGCCAGTGCTTGACCACGGGCAGGCGCGCCTTGATGCCGTTGATATTCCATGTCGCAATCCGCATCTTTCGCGCCTCGCTGTGTTTGTTGGTGGGGCAGGCGCCCCGTGAATCTGTGAGGAGATTGCTGCGGTTCGGGCGCCGATGCAACTGGTGTGTTGAGGGAGGTGGCATGTGGCGGGCCCTTGGTGCTCAAAGGCTCGCTGCGCTTCTGTATCAACAGCGAGGGAGGTGCTTTCCATGCCTTCCATCCACCCCACGCTGTCACCCCGGGATGGTGTCCCTACAGGTGGTGTAGGTTTTGATGAGGGTGGTCACCGGCGATTTTCCGGTAATGTCGGGTTGTCTAAAGCCACAATCCGAAAGGACCACCGATGACCACCGATATGATGAACCTTCGCGCTCTGGTCGAACAGACCCCCGACGCCGATATTTTGCGTGAGATGATCGGCTTTGCCGCTGAGAAGTTAATGGAATTCGACCGCTAAGCGATCGATCCGGTGGATCGATCGTAGGGAGAATGAAGTGGGCGCTGCCACAGGCGCTGGCTATGGAGAGAAGAGCTCCGATCGTCTGGCCCAGCGCAACGGGTATCGCGACAGGGACTGGGAGACCCGCGCCGGCACGGTCGAGCTGCGCATTCCCAAGCTGAGGACGGGTTCCTGTTTCCCGACCTTTCTCGAACCGCGCCGCATGGCCGAGAAGGCCCTGACCGCCGTTATCCAGGAAGCGTACATCCAGGGCATTTCCACCCGGTCAGTCGATGATCTGGTCAAGGCCATGGGGATGGGCGGCATCTCCAAGAGTCAGGTGAGCCGGCTGTGCGAGGAGATCGATGACAAGGTCAAGGCCTTCCTCGAGCGCCCCATCGAGGGTGAGTGGCCGTATCTGTGGATCGATGCCACCTATCTCAAGGTGCGCCGCGGCGGGCGTATCGTGTCGGTGGCCGCCATCATCGCCATCGGCGTCAACGGCGATGGCCGGCGTGAAGTGCTGGGTATGGAGATCGGGACCTCGGAGGCCGAGCCGATCTGGACCGAATTCCTGCGCAAGCTCACCCGGCGTGGATTACGCGGCGTCAAGCTCGTCATCTCCGATGCCCATGAAGGGATCAAGGCGGCGGTCAGCAAGGTGCTGTGCGCCACATGGCAGCGATGCAGGGTGCACTTCATGCGCAATGTCCTGGCCCATGCCGGCAAGAACGGGCGCCGTGTCGTCTCGGCCTTCATCGCCACGGCCTTTGCCCAGGAAACACCGGAGGCGGCCAGTGCCCAGTGGCGCACCGTCGCCGATCAGATCCGGCCCAAGGTGCCCAAGCTGGCGGCCATGCTCGACGAGGCCGAACCTGATGTCCTGGCCTATATGGCGTTCCCCAGAGAACACCGGACCAAGCTTCACAGCACCAACCCGATCGAGCGCCTCAACGGCGAGATCAAGCGGCGCACCGATGTCGTGGGGATCTTCCCCAACGATGATGCCATCGTGCGTCTCGTCGGTGCCTTGCTGCTCGAGCAGAACGACGAGTGGGCCGTCCAGCGCGCCCGCTACATGACACTGGAAACCATGAACCATATGAGCGATGATCAACTTGTCAGCCTGCCGCCCCTGGCCAGCTGACCCAAGACCGGCAGTGCCGGGAAATGCGTGGAGGCCAGACCTCACCTACACCACGCTAAGGGGCACCATCGTCGAGAGGCATTTGCTTCGGATGTTAGTACGTTACCAACTGTGCCCGCGATCCGCTGAGTGGGCGAGTGAAATATTGCTCCTAGCTTGACCTACCAGCGGTTGGCCCCGAGATGTTAGTAAGGCGGCCGGCACACCGTGGGTTGAAAGGGCATCAAACTC
>CAZNHG010000424.1:0-2634 GCA_964572555.1 uncultured Devosiaceae bacterium
AACGAGGATGAAAACCTGCTCATGGAGCCCCATAGCGCGGACACGCTCCATATACCGCTTCAGCATCTCGATATCGAAGCAGTACTGTGTCTGCACGAACTGGGCACCGGCGGCGATCTTCTTCGCCAGCCGATCGGGCCGGAACTCGAAGGGCTCCGCGAACGGATTCGCCGCGCCGCCGATAAACAGTTTCGGCGACTGGGTCAGTTTGCGGCCGCTGCGCAGGCGGCTCTCATCGCGCATCGTGCGCACGGTCTCGATCAGCGACATGCAGTCGAGATCGAACACGGGTTTGGCTTCGGGCTGGTCACCGGCCTGGACACCGTCACCGGTGAGGCAAAGCACGTTGGCCACGCCCATCGCTGCAGCGCCCAGGATATCGCCCTGCATGCCGATCCGGTTCTTGTCCCGGCATGACGCCTGCATTATCGTCGCGTAACCCTCACGAGTCAGCAGCGAGCATACGCCCACCGAGGACATATGGCAGTTCGCCCCGGAACCGTCGGTCGCGTTGATCGCGTCGACGTAGCCGTCGAAGATCCGGGCACGGAGATAGACCTCATTGGGGTCCGCCGAATCCGGCGGCGCGATCTCGGCGGTCACGGCGAAATTCCCCGAACGCAGGACCCGCTCGAGGCGACCGGGCGAGGAATGCCCGGGCAGGATCGGCAACTGGAAACCCGGGACCGGCTCGTCTTCGAATTTCATGCCGCCTGCTCCCCATGTTCGCGTTCCTGGCGTTTCTCGTCCGTCTTGAGCCGCACGACCCGCAACCAGGAGGAAGAACCTTCGAGCTGGCGGTCGACCGCCACCTCGACGTCATGAATCCGGCCACCGTCACGCATCCGGCGGGAACCGTTCCAGGCTTCCACCCAGACACACTTCATGTCCGGTTTCACCTCGCAGTGGCCATTCGCGCGGACACCGCCACAAGGACCATTGCGCAGCTGCTTGGGGCAGTTCATGGGACAGGACATCCCGGTGCGCGACAGCGCACATTGTCCGCACATCTGGCAGTCGAACAGGAAACCCTTGACCTTCTCCTCGAGCCAGGCGACCGGCCGTTCGAGCCGTTCGTAGCCAACGCGCCGCAGCACCGGCTCGAGCCACAGCAGTACGCGCTAGAAGCCATTGTAGAAAGTTTCAAGCCCGCGGGAATGACGCACGGACCAGCGCCGCACTGCGTACATTGCCTGTCTCCCCTGTCCGATCGGACGCTGCCCGATCCTGCCATCAAGCGTAGACCGGAACCGCCTTCATGACGGCCACCGCTCTTCAGTTGTCTGCGTGAGCGTGTCCCCGATTGCGGGTGATCGCCTCCAGATCATCATCCGACCAGGCCTGTTCGATCCGTTCGGCCGCGGCATCGACCTCCGCCTGAAGCTCATCACCGCACTCCTGGGGATCGCGCCGCCACTCGGACATGTAGGCGTCGGAGCCGCCCTTGCCGGCACGCATCGCCGCGCGGTCGATCGCCTCCTGGAAACGGGCCGAAAGCATCACCTTGGCCGATTCCCGTCCCTTCTTTGCGATCACCTGCGCGGGAATATCACGCCAGTAAACGGTAATCAGTTTGGCCGCCATTGCACTTCCTTCTCTTCCATCGTACGGCGCCGGAACCCGGCAAGGCTTTCCCCGAGTTCACCGTAGCCCGTATAGCGATACTCGTACGCAAGGCCCAGGCGTTCGGCCGCCTCCCGCGCGCGCCGCTCGAGGTCGTCGTCTTTCGTCTGCGCCAGATATACCAGGCGGCGATAGTTGCCGAACAGCATCGACTGCAGCTGCGGGTGGCGGTCAACCCCCATCCCGCGGATGATCAGGCGATCGAAGTGCCGCGCCAGGAAATCGGTCAGGTAAAAAGTGCCGGGCTCTTCCTCGGCCAACGCACTGAAAACCGCGCCGCCGGCGAAGAATTCGTAGCAGTGCGCGCCCGGGAGTCGCTCGATGCCTTCCTCGGCCAGCACCGCGTCCAGCTGCCCGCCCGTACCGCAGTCGGCATAAGCCACGAACACGTGGTCATAGCCGTCGCGCAGCGCCCGAATCTTCTCGCGGACCGCCCCGGGGATCTCTCCGGGGCGGTTGTGCAGCTCTGCCGGGAGACACTGGACGCGGAAATTGTCCCAGCCGTTGGCCCGGACGAGTGCCACGATCTCGTGCGACAGTGCACCGCAGGCGATAATGAGCGTTTGCGGTGCCGTCGACATAACGCCCCCGCTCCGCCTTACCCGGCGGCGCTGCGGCGCTCCTTGATCTTTTCCTTGGCGGTCTCGACAGCCACGGCGGCATCACGGCAGTACGCGTCGGCGCCAATCGCCTCGCCGAACTCCTCGTTCAGGGGAGCGCCGCCCACCAGCACGATATAGTCGTTGCGGATGCCGCGCTCGGTCATTTCATCGATCACCACCTTCATGTAGGGCATGGTGGTGGTCAGCAGCGCCGACATGCCAAGGATGTCGGGCTTGTGCTGGTCCAGCGCGTCGATGAATTCCTCGACCGGCTTGTTGATACCGATGTCGATGACCTCGAAGCCGGCACCTTCCCACATCATCGCGACCAGGTTCTTGCCGATGTCGTGGATGTCGCCCTTGACGGTGCCGATCACCGCCTTGCCCATCGAAGGCGCACCGGTCTCGG
>CAZNHG010000425.1:0-2633 GCA_964572555.1 uncultured Devosiaceae bacterium
CCGGGCCGGAGGCGCCGGTTTTTCCCGTGGTCGCGTTCCCGAACCGCAAAAGTGGTGTCCACTTTTGCTGAGAACGCTCTATAGCGCCCGTGCCGAGCGGGGCAGCCAGATTTCGAAGCGGGTGCCCTGTTTCACCTCGATGAACTCGAGCCGGCCGCCATGGGCCTCGGTGAGTTCGCGCGCGATGGCGAGACCCAGCCCGGTGCCGCCGGAGCGGGCCGAGCCCTCGAAGGCGACGAACAGGTTTTCGCGGGCCCGCGGGGGCAGGCCCGGGCCGTTGTCGGTGATGCCGATGGCGAGGCCGTCATCGCCCCTGTCGGCGCAGTCGACCGTGATCTCGGGGGCGTCGGTGCCCGCGCTCTCGCCCTCGAGAACTTCGCGGGCGTTGCGCACGAGATTGACGATGACCCGGGCCATCTGGTCGGGGTCGACCATGAGCATGACCCGATCGGGCACGGTGTTGGCCAGGGTAACGCTGGGATGGCCGGTCAGGCCGGCATCGAGCGCGGCCTCGTCGACCAGGGCGCGCAGGTCCACCGGCTGGGGCCTGGGCGGCGTGGTGGACTGGCGGCCATAGTCGAGCACGGACTGGACGAACCCGCTGGCCTTGTCGAGGGTCTGCACCAGGCGCGGGGCGAGGCGCTGGACCTTGGGGTCGTCGAGGGTGGCCACCTGGTCGGAGAGAAGCTGGGCCGAGGTCAGCGTGTTGCGCAGATCGTGATTGATCTTGGCGACCGCGAGGCCGAGGTCGGCGAGGTGCCGGCGCTGGCGCAGCATGGCGAACAGGTCGGATTCCATGGCCGCCAGCTCGCGCTCGGCAATGCCGATCTCGTCGCTGCGCTCGGACGAGGGGATGATCAGCGTGGCGTTTTCCGGCTCGCGCCTGAAGGCCATCATGTTGGAGATGACGCGCCTTATGGGGCGGATGAAGCTGCGGTTGACGAAGATGTAGATGACCAGCGACGTCATGGCCGCCACGGTCAGCGAGAGAAACGCGATATTGCGCGAGTAGACCAGCATGGCACGGCGCAGCCCTTCTTCCGAGACCAGCACTTCCATGACGTGGCCGCTCGCGCCGGGCACCATGCCCACGATGCGGATGGTGCGGTCCGATCCCATGAACAGGGTCTCGAGCGCCCCGCCGATCAGGCCGAGGGGATTGCGCTCGCGCATGTCGACGGTGATCGCGGCCATGGGCATGGGCACGTCGGAGCGCTCGATGAGCTGGCTCTGGCCCTCGGGGCGGTAGACGATGGCCTCGGCCCCCGCGGAGGTGAGCAGGCGGTCGGCCAGCTCCTGGGGCACGTCCATGGCGTCGGGCACGATATCGAGCACGCGCGCCGCGACGGCGGCGACGGAAAGCTTGTCCTCGAGCCAGTTGGCACGGAAATTGGCGACCGACGGCAGATAGATGATCACCTCGACCGCCAGGATGACGAAAACGATCGTGGCGATGAGCTTGACCGACAATCCGGCGAACGGGCCCGGGACCTTGTATTCTTCCCTCGACATGACCCGCTATTCTAACCGGATTTGTTCAAGGCAACAAACGGATTAGCCGCATCCAGCGCGCGATCCAGGGATTAGCGAGCTTGTCCTGATAAAAGGCGATCCCCACCCGCTTGGCGAGTTCGCAGAGCGTGGGATAGGGCGCGACGAACTTCGTCAGGCTGCCCACCTTGAGGCCGTTGGCAATGGCGAAGGCGAACAGGTTGATCAATTCGCCCGCCTCCGCCCCGGCAATGCCGCAGCCCAGGATTTTCCCCTTCCTGTCGGTGATCAGCTTGATCACCCCGTCGGTGCGCCGGTCGGTGCGGGCGCGGTCGTTCTCGCCATAGGACCAGCGCATGATCTTGAAGCGGTCGCCCAGCCGGTCGCGGGCAGCGCTCTCGTCGAGGCCGACGGTGGCGACCTCGGGGTCGGTATAGGTGGCGTGCGGGATAATGGAGGTGGCCTGTTTCGCCGGCAGGCCGAACAGGGCGCTGCGCACCACCAGCCCGCCGTGATAGCCCGCGACATGGGTGAACTGCTGCCCACCCGCCACGACGTCGCCGATCGCATAGATGCGCCGGTTGGACGTCTTGAGGGATGCGTTCACCCTGATGCCGGCCGGATCGGTTTTCACACGCGCGGCATCGAGGCCGAGATCGGCGGTGTTGGGCGTGCGCCCGGCCGCCACGAGCAGGTGCGTGCCGGTGACGGTCTCGCGCACCTCCCCGCTCGCAATGGTGACGGCGATATCGCTGCCGTCGCGCGCGACAGTCTCCACGCTGGTCTTGGCACGCACCACGACGCCGTCGGATTCGATGCGCCTGAGGGCCACCGCAGTGAGCTCTGGGTCGTCGCGCCCGAGCGGTTCGGCCATCTCGATGACGGTGACGCGGGCGCCGAGGCGCCGGTAGGCCTGGGCCAGCTCCATGCCGTCGGGGCCGCCGCCGATGATGATGAGGTGCCCCGGCTTCTCGCTGAGATCGAAGATGGTCTCGTTGGTGTAATAGGGCACATCCGCGATCCCCTCGATGGGGGGCACGGCGGGGCGCGAGCCGGTGGCGACCACGAAGCGGCGGGCGCGGATTTGGGTATCGCCGGCGACGAGCGTGCGCCTGTCGGCAAAGCGCGCATGGGCGCGGATC
>CAZNHG010000426.1:0-2631 GCA_964572555.1 uncultured Devosiaceae bacterium
TCCCCGGCGCCGCCCGGCAGACCCACCTCACCGAGGCCGCGCTCCCGGCGGCCCGGCGCTACAAGCGCTTCGCGACCATGACCGCGTTCGAGGACGCCAAGGACAAGCTGATGATGGGTGCCGAACGGCGCACCCTGGCCCTGACGGAAGAGGAAAAGAAGCTCACCGCGTACCACGAGGCGGGCCATGCGCTGCTAGCGCTGCACATGGAGGGGTCCGATCCCATCCACAAGGCCACCATCATTCCGCGTGGCCGGTCGCTGGGCATGGTCATGCGCCTGCCCGAGAAGGACCAGGTGTCGCTGACCCGGCAGAAGTGCCACGCCGACCTGACCGTCGCCATGGGCGGCCGCATTGCCGAGGAGGAAATCTTCGGCGAGGACAAGGTCACTTCCGGTGCGGCGGCGGATATCAAGATGGCCACCAGCCTGGCACGCAACATGGCGACGCAGTACGGCATGTCCGACAAGCTGGGACCGCTGCTTTACGGTGACAATGACGACGAGGTATTCCTCGGCCGCTCGATGGTGCAGCGCAATACGCACCTGTCGGAGGAGACCCAGAAGCTGGTCGACGCCGAGATCAAGCGCTTCGTCGAGGAAGGCTACCAGACCGCCCAGCGGGTCATCCGCGAGAACATGGACGACCTGCATGCCATCGCGAAGGCGCTTCTGGAGTACGAGACGCTGTCGGGCGACGAAATCCGCGGCATTCTCGACGGCACGCCGCCGGTGCGCGACATCGACGCCGACGTGACGCCCAAGACCAAGGGCAGCGCCGGTGTGCCCAAGACGGGCAAGTCCGCGGGCAAGAAGAAGCCCGACGGGCCCGAGCCCGACGGCGGCATGGAGCCGCAACCGGGAAGCTGAACGAGACGAAACGGAAAGCCCCGCTTCGGCGGGGCTTTTTTCGTGAGGGGGCCGATCCGTTCCGCGCGGGTGCGGCGTTCGGGCCACACTGGTCGTGAAAAAAACCGGCAGGGCGCGGATTTTCGATATTTATCAAGGCCCGGCCACAATTTGAGCGTTAACGGGTTTGTTAAGGCTTTATTGCGATTTTACGACCGGTTGATGTACCAATCGGATTGTTGAGGATTTACGAGGCACACCACGATGGGGCGGAAGTATTTCGGCACTGACGGCATTCGGGGGCTCGCCAACGGCACCAAGCTGACGCCGGAACTGGCCCTGCGCGTCGGCATGGCCACGGGCCTGGCGTTCAAGCGCGGCGACTACCGCCATCGCGTGGTGATTGGCAAGGATACGCGCCGCTCCGGGTACATGCTCGAGGCCGCGCTGCAGGCCGGCTTCACGGCCGTGGGCATGGACGTGTTCCGGCTCGGCCCCATGCCGACCCCGGCCGTCGCCATGCTCACGCGCTCGCTGCGCGCCGATATCGGGGTAATGATCTCGGCTTCGCACAACCCCTATGACGACAACGGCATCAAGATTTTCCGGCCCGACGGGTACAAGCTGTCGGACAAGATCGAGCAGGAGATCGAGGATCTGCTCGACAGCGACATGACCACGCAGCTGGCGCGCGGCAGCGAGATCGGGCGCACCACGCATATCGACGAGGCGGGCACGCGCTATGTCGAGTACGCCAAGCGCACCTTGCCGCGGAACGTCGATTTCTCCGGCCTGCGCGTGGTGATCGACTGCGCCAACGGCGCGGCCTACAAGGTCGCCCCCGAGGCGCTGTGGGAGCTGGGGGCGGAAGTGTTCCCGATCGGGGTGGAGCCGAACGGCCTCAATATCAACGACAAGGTGGGCTCGACCTCGACGAACGCGGTGCGCGCCAAGGTCAAGGAGCTGCGTGCCGATGTGGGCATCGCGCTCGACGGCGATGCTGACCGCGTCATCATCATC
Organism: uncultured Devosiaceae bacterium; assembly: GCA_964572555.1. GTDB lineage: Bacteria > Pseudomonadota > Alphaproteobacteria > Rhizobiales > Devosiaceae > CAZNHG01. The sequence goes on from CAZNHG010000426.1 coordinate 1,869, forward strand.
GACGAGAAGGGCGAGGAGGTCGACGGCGACCAGTTCATGGCCGTTATCGCCGATTCATGGCACCGCCGCGGGCAGCTTCAGGGCGCCGGGATCGTGGCGACGGTGATGTCCAATCTCGGGCTGGAGCGCTATCTCAAGACCATGGACCTGATGCTCGAGCGCACGCAGGTGGGCGACCGCTACGTGCTCGAGGCCATGCGGGCCAAGGGCTTCAACGTGGGCGGCGAGCAGTCGGGCCACATCATCCTGAGCGATTTCACCACGACGGGCGACGGCCTCGTGGCGGCCATGCAGCTGCTCAGCGTGGTGCAGGAGGAGAACCGGCCGGTTTCCGAGGTGTGCAATCGCTTCGAGAAGGTGCCGCAGCTTCTCAACAATGTGCGCTACCAGAAGGGCAAGCCGCTCGAGGACAAGCTCGTCAAGCAGGCCATTGCCGAGAGCACCTCGCGGCTGGGCGAGAACGGGCGCCTGATCATCCGCGAAAGCGGCACCGAGCCGGTGATCCGCGTGATGGGCGAGGGTGACGACGAGGGGCTGATCGCCGCCGTCGTGCGCGACATCGCCAATGCCATCCAGAAGGTGGCGTAGCCAAGGTTCTTCTGCATTCCTGCATCGCAGGCATCGGTTTCCCAACCCGCTCCGGCCGCCGGTGCGGGTTGAATTTTGGTTAATGTTTTCTGATCCGGAAAACGTATATTTTGCAGTATTTTAGGGTTAAAAGTTTAGGTTAAGTGGCCATTAAGAATATCGTCCCATACTGCCG
>CAZNHG010000427.1:0-2630 GCA_964572555.1 uncultured Devosiaceae bacterium
GACGATATAGCGCCCGTCGGAATAGGTCATGGCCGCGGGGCCGTCCCACGGTTCCATGAGCGCGGCGTTGTACTCGTAGAACTTGCGCCGGGTCTCGTCCATCAGAGTGTTGCCGGCCCAGGCTTCGGGCACGAGCATCATGGCGGCGTGCGGCAGGGAATAGCCGCCGCGCACGAGGAACTCGATGGCGTTGTCGAAACAGGCGGTGTCGGACTGACCCTCGTAGGAGATCGGCCACAGCTTGGTGATGTCGTCGCCGAACAGGTCGGACGCCACCGACGCCTGGCGGGCGGCCATCCAGTTCACGTTGCCGCGGATGGTGTTGATCTCGCCGTTGTGGGCGGTCATGCGATAGGGGTGCGCCAGCTTCCACGAGGGGAAGGTGTTGGTCGAGAAGCGCTGATGCACGAGCGCCAGCGCCGACTCGAAATCCTCGGCCGACAGGTCGGGGTAGAACGCGCCGAGCTGGTAGGCGAGGAACATGCCCTTGTAGACGACGGTGCGCGCCGCCATCGAGACGACGTAGAAGCCGTTGTCCGACTGCACTTCGGGCAGTTCGGTATAGATGCGGTTCGAGATGACCTTGCGCGTGATCAGCAGCTTGCGCTCGAAGGCCTCGAAGTCCATTCCCTCGGGGCGCTTGATGAAGACCTGCTCGATGATCGGCTGGGTCTCGATGACGCCCTCGGACAGGCACGAATTGTCGGTAGGTACGACGCGCGTGCCCAAAAGCGTGAGGCCCTCGTCCGCGAGGCAGGCCTTGAGCATGACGTCGCACTTGTCGCGCAGGGCGGTGTCGTTGGGATAGAACACCATGGCCGCGGCGTATTCGTACTGGCCGGGCAGCTCGAAATCGGTGACGCGCTTGAAGAAGGCGTGCGGGGTCTGCACCAGCAGGCCCGCGCCGTCGCCCATCAGCGGATCGGCGCCGACCGCACCGCGATGGGTGAGGTTGATGAGCATCTCGAGGCCCTGCTCGACAACCTCGTGCGAGGCCTGGTTGCCGACATTGGCGACGAATCCCACACCGCAGGCGTCATGCTCCCTGGTGGGGTCATAGAGGCCCTGCGCCGCCGGGCGGCCGGTGTTGGGCGCGGTGACAGGGTTCGCCACAGGGGCCGTTCCCGATCCGGTCTGCCGCTTCGCCATCGCTTTGTCCTCACCTCTGGTTCCGGCTTTTCTCCCGATTTGCCGGACACGTTGTCTGTTCGGGTCGTACGCGGTACGGCTCGAGGCGAACAACGCCACATAATTCGTTGAGAGCGGCTCTTTATCCAAATGGCCACTCGTGCGGGCCATTCAGGGCCCGAACCCTGCTGTTTCGCCGCCTTCCGTCGCGGGCGTCAGCCTGGCCGCAACCGGCACCCGGGAGACGGGCGGGTTGCGCATATGCGCACTTTTATACCTGATTTTATCCGCGAGGTCGTCAGGCGCGTGCAATTTTTTGGACAACAATGCTGTCCTAAGTGGTGAGACATTGCCAGATTTTGCGGCGGGGGGCAAGCGTGAAGGAACAAAAACTGATCGGTGCTATCAACGCTTTGAAACAAAACAAAAAATTGGGCACACCCGTCTCCGGGTGTGCCCTTTTTCTGGCGCCTGCTGCCGCCGCGCGTCCCCGGGAGGAGAAGGAAGCTGCGGCCGGCGCGGAGCCAGCGGTGCGGTGCCGGTTGCCGGCACCGCAGTTCAGTTCAGTCCATCTTAATTGACGGACTTGTCCTCAATGGAGGTGTCGGTGCCGCCATTGATGGGGATCTGGCGCGGACGCTTGCTGTCCGGCACTTCGCGCTTGAGATCGATATTCAGGAGCCCGTTTTCAAGCGCGGCGGCACTCACCTCGACATAGTCGCCGAGCTGATAGCGCAGCTCGAAGCTGCGGGCCGCGATGCCGCGATGCAGGAATTCGCGCCCGTCATCGCCGGACTGGTCGGGCTTGCCGCCCTTGACGGTCAGGCTGTTTTCCTTTGCCTCGATGGCGATTTCGTCCCGTGTGAAACCGGCCACGGCGATGGAAACGCGCCAGGCGTCGTCACCGAGCTTCTCGATATTGTAGGGCGGATAGGTCTTGGCTTCCTGCCCGACAATGGTGTCGAGGCGGTTGAACAGCCGGTCGAAGCCGACGGTCGAGCGATAGAACGGGGAAAAGTCGAAGGTTTGCATTTGCAAGTCCTCTTTGATTGGCGCGCTCCGGAATCATCGCTTCGTCCGGAACGCCGGTTGAGCAACAAGCTGTCTTCGCGGTCCGTATGAACTCCCTTTCCAAGGCAAGCTTTTTGGTGCCGCGGTCCCCGGGTTATCCGGCGGACACCAGAGATATAGGTGCGTCAAAATCCGTTTCAAGAGCCCGTGTACCGGGCGTTTGCGGCCGATGAACGCGACATGAACACCGGCCTCGGCGAACGTTCAGGCGCGGTTCGCTAGAAACGGCATCGTGCTGACGGCGTTCAAGCGTACTGACCACGCTGCCGCCAGCGCACTACCCCGCCGGATACCGTTTTCCGCCCCCCGCACGGTATCCGCGTCAAAGGGCCAGTGTTCGGACACCGGACACTGGCCCTCTCGCCTTTTCCCGTTCGTGCCGGTGTTGCCTGTCGGGCCGAGAGCGCCTAAATGCTTGAGGCGCAGGCTAG
>CAZNHG010000428.1:0-2614 GCA_964572555.1 uncultured Devosiaceae bacterium
ATGTCGAGCACGGCATCAATCTGCGCGAGGGCTTCTACAAGTAGGCTGCGCTGTGACCGAATAGCAAAAAGGGGAATGCACCATGACCGAGCTGGTAACCGCGACGGTCGAGCACCATTTTGCAAATATGACCCCGGAGGCCGTGTTTGACGCCCGGGTGACCCCCGAGAAGGTTCGCCATTGGATGGTGAGAAACGCTGAAATCAACGGACAGGCTTCCGAAGTGACTGCGGTCGAGATCGATCCTCGAGTGGGCGGTGCATACCGCTTTGTCGAGGTGTTGGACGGGGAGGAGTCCCCGGCCTGGGGCAGCTATCTCGCCTTCGAGCGGCCGTCGTCTCTCGTCTTTACCTTCTTCGTCGAGGAAGAGGAGGAAAAGGAAGCCACCTCCGTCGTCCGGATCACGCTCGAGCCGGAGGGAACCGGGTGCAGGGCCACGCTGGCGCACGAAATGGGCGCTGCCTATGCCGAATACATCGAGCCGACCAGGCGCGCCTGGGCCGGCATGCTCAGGGCGATCGACGAGACGCAAGGCCAGGGAGCGGCCTGATGGACAAGGACGAAGCTGAAATTCGCGCCGTGGTGCAAAAGTGGATGGACGCCACAAAGGCGGGCGACCCGGCCGGCATTCTCGACCTGATGACCGACGACGCCGTCTTCACGGTCGTCGGCCAGGAGCCGTTCGGCAAGGAGACCTTCGCTGCCCTGTCGCAAGGCGACACTACGGGCATGTCCATAGATGGTACCAACGAGATCATCGAATTGCAGGTGAACGGCGACTGGGCCTTCACGCGCAATCACATCACCATCACCGTTCACACCAGTGACAGCGAGCCGGTTTCGCGCTCCGGCTACACGCTGACGCTGTTCCGCAAGGGTGACGACGGCAAATGGCGCCTGGCGCGGGACGCCAACCTCGTAACGTGAGGCTGGCGCCTACGACCCGTCCCCGAACAGCGCCTCGATCCGCAACTCCGCGATCCGTTCGACTTGGCGGCAGGCGGTGGCGAATTCGGTGTCGCGGTCATTTTCCAGCCGGGTCTCGAACGCCTTTAGGATCGAGGCCTTGGTGTTGTCCTTGACCGCGATGATGAGGGGGAAGCCGAATTTCTCGACATAGGCCGTGTTGAGTTCGGTGAATGTCTCCCGCTCCTCGTCGGTCAGCGCGTCGAGACCGGCCGAAGCCTGCTCGGCGGTGCTGGCGGCGGTCAGCCGCTCGGCGGCGGCGAGCTTGCCCGCGAGGTCGGGGTGGGCCTTGAGGACACCCAGGCGCTCGGTGTCGGTCGCCGCACGGAACTGGGTGCGCAGGGCGAAATGCAGGCCCGTCGCCGTGTCGTGTGCAGGGCCGAGTTCGCCCTCGAACGCGCGCTCGGCGATCCAGGACGAATGCTCGAAGATCGAGCCGAACGTCTGGATGAACGTCTCGCGGTCCATGGTGGACGGCTGGAGCGCCGGGGCGGTATAGGGGTGCGTCTTCAGCCAGTGCTCGGCGATGTCAATGCGGCGGGCGAGCCACACATCGTCATGGCCCTGCACGTAGTCGAGAAAGCGCGCCAGCGCCGCGGCGCGGGAGGGGCGGCCGACGAGGCGGCAGTGCAGGCCGATGGTCAGCATCTTCGGCGCACCAGCCTCGCCCTCGGCATAGAGCATGTCGAATGCGTCCTTGAGATAGCTGAAGTATTCGTCGCCGTTTGAAAAGCCCGAGGCGGTGGTGAACCGCATGTCGTTGGCTTCGAGCGTATAGGGAACGATGAGCTGCGGCCGGCCCTCGTGGACGCGGTAATAGGGCAGGTCGTCGTCATAGGTGTCGGAGATGTAGGTGAACCCGCCTTCCTCTGACACGAGGTCGACCGTGTTGATCGAGGCGCGACCCGTGTACCAGCCATGCGGGCGGTCGCCGGTCGCGAGGGTATGCAGGCGCACGGCCTCCTTGATCTGGGCGCGTTCGGTGCCTGCGTCCATGTCCTTGTGCTCGATCCACTTGTAGCCATGGCTGGCGATCTCCCAGCCCGCATCCTGCATGGCCCGCACCTGGCCGGGGCCGCGCATCAGGGCCGTTGCGACGCCGTAGACGGTGACCGGAATACTCCGCGACGTGAGCAGGCGATGCAGTCGCCAGAAACCGGCGCGCGTGCCGTAGTCGTACATGGATTCCATGTTCCAGTGCCGCTGACCGGGCCAGGGCGCCGCACCTATAATGTCCGACAGGAACGCTTCCGAGGCCGCGTCGCCGTGCAGGATGTTGTTCTCACCCCCTTCCTCGTAGTTGAGCACCACCTGAACAGCGATCCTGGCGTTGCCGGGCCACTGCGGGTGGGGCGAATTGGGGCCGTAGCCATGCAGGTCGCGGGGATATCGGATCATCTTGGTCTCAAAATTCTCACGTTTTGAAAGTGGGAGCCGCATAGCGCGCGAATAGCGTTTCAGACGGTTCCGGGCAGGTCGAGCTTTTCGAAATGGTTCCTGGCATGTTCGTAGAACACGGCCGGGGCGAACTGCAGGCCCGAGACGTTGCGCACCAGAATGCCGAAGCGGTTGGTGGGCAGGTCCCGGTCCTCTAGCGGCCGGAACACGAGGCTTTTCTCGGCGATCTCATTCTGCGCTCCTATCGGGG
>CAZNHG010000429.1:0-2613 GCA_964572555.1 uncultured Devosiaceae bacterium
GTGGGGCTGATGGGCGAGCTCGCCGATTCCGTCCTGGCCAATGACGGGCAGGTGACGGGTATCATTCCGCAGTTTCTCGCGGACCGGGAGGTCATGCACAAGCAGGTGCAGGACCTCGTCATCACCGCCGACATGCACGAGCGCAAGCGGTTGATGTTCGAACGCGCCGACGCCTTCGTGGCGCTTCCGGGCGGGATCGGCACGCTCGAGGAACTGGTCGAGATGATGACCTGGGCCCAGCTCGGGCGGCACACCAAGCCGGTGATGATCGCCAACTTCAACGGCTACTGGGATCATCTCGTTGCGCTGATGCGGCACATGCGCGCTGAAGGGTTCCTGCCCGGCGGTGTGGGCGGCGATTTCCTCGCGGCGCGCACGGTGGACGAGGTCGTGCCGATTCTCGAGGCGGCCGCTGCCGGCCGCGACGCTGAAACGGAAACGGGAGAAAGCGCCGTCATCGCGCGGCTGTAACGGCTGCGCGGGATGGGGGAAACTCATGCGCAGAATTCGCAAAAACATCTGCGGAAACAGTTTTGTGACGGCTCACCGCAAGCACTTCAAAGCGCTTTACAATCTACTTGGCAAGGCATTTGGATTGTGCGACGGTGATTTACCGCTAACCGACCGGCATGCCGTCACAATAAGCGGCCAAAACGTTTTGGTTCCAAAACGTTTTGGGGGCCGGCAAAGCGGGGGTCATTGCGTTGCATGACAGCGTGCGGGCCCTGAAATTGTGTGCAATGGGAGGACTACATATGCACAAAACTCTCCTAGCGGGCGTGTCCGCCGCGGCGATGGTTCTTGCCTACGCCCCGACGGCCAGCGCTCAACCGACCATGGCGGATCTTGAGTCGATGGACCTCAGCGGCCAGACGCTGTCGGTCTTCGGTCCGTGGCTCACGGTCGACCAGGAAAATTTCGAGCAGGTAATCGATGTTTTCGAGGAAGCGACCGGTGTCACGGTCGAATATTCCGGTTCCGACAGTTTCGAACAGCAGATCGTGATCGATACCGAAGCCGGTTCGCCGCCTGACGTCGCGGTGTTCCCGCAGCCCGGCCTTGCTGCCGATCTGGCCTCCCAGGGCTATCTGACGCCGCTGGGCGACGAGGCCGAATCGTTCGTGGCCGAACACTATGCGGCCGGCGATTCCTGGGTCTCGCTGTCGAGCTATGCCGACGAGAATGGCGAGAACCAGTTCTTCGCCTTCCCGTTCAAGGCCGACGTGAAGTCGCTGGTCTGGTATTCGCCGGACAACTTCGTGGACATGGGCTATGAAGTGCCCGAAACGATGGAAGACCTGACAGCGCTCAGCGAGCAGATCGTCGCGGACGGCGGCACGCCGTGGTGCATCGGTCTCGGCTCGGGCGGGGCCACCGGCTGGCCGGCGACCGACTGGATCGAGGACATCATGCTGCGCACGCAGCCGCCCGAGGTCTACGACCAGTGGGTGACCAACGAACTACCGTTCAATTCCGAGGAAGTCGTCAACGCCATCGAGATCTTCGGCCAGTTCGCCAAGAACGACGACTGGGTCGCCGGCGGCACGGCGTCGGTGGGCTCCACCGACTTCCGCGACAGCCCGAAAGGCCTGTTCTCGGTTCCGCCCGAGTGCTACATGCACAAGCAGGCGTCGTTCATCCCGTCCTTCTTCCCAGAAGGCACGGAAGTGGGCGTCGATGCCGACTTCTTCTACTTCCCTGCGTATGAGAGCGAGGATCTGGGGCGGCCGGTGCTCGGTGCCGGCACGCTGTTCGGTGTCACCAACGATACCGAAGCGGCCCGCGCCTTCATCACGTTCCTGCAGACCGTGGAGGCACACGAGACCTGGATGGGTCTGTCCGGCTTCCTGACGCCATACACTGACGTCGATCTAGCGGCCTACGGTGACGACACGCAGCGCGGCCTCGGCGAGATCCTCACCAACGCCGATACCTTCAGGTTCGACGGGTCCGACCTGATGCCGGGTGCCGTCGGTGCCGGTTCGTTCTGGACGGCAATGGTCGATTTCGTGGGCGGCGCGTCCGCGGAAGAGGTGGCCAACCAGGTCCAGGATAGCTGGGACGCCATCAAGTAGCGATCCGAACCCTTTGTCCGGCGCCTTCGGGCGTCGGGCATTCAGAGCATTTTCCGTTCTGATTGAATCAGAACGGAAGCTCTAAGTTTTGAGTGGTCGCGTTTTCGAACCGAACAAGTGGTGTCCACTTGTTCTGAAAACGCTCCAGGCATGTCGGGAATGCTCCGAGACTACAAGAAAGGGGGAGGTTCGGATGCTGGTTCAGATACTCAATGCCGCGTTGGCCGTCGCCGTGGCCGTTGCGGTGTGTTTCGCCTATTTCTGGGGCGCCAACTGGTTGCTCGACAAGTTCCTGTCCGGCGAGGATGACGGGAGAAGCGACGGCAAGTCGGTGCACCGTGACCGGCTGCGCAGCAGGATTCGACCGTGGGTCTTCCTGTTTCCGGCCCTGTTGTTCCTGACCGTCTATCTCATCTATCCCGTGATCGCGACGCTGTGGCTCTCCTTCTTCGGGCGCAACGGTGACCAGTTCGTGGGGCTTTCGAACTATGTCTGGGCCTTCCAGGATCCGACGTTCCTGCAGTCGGTGTTCAACAAC
>CAZNHG010000430.1:0-2583 GCA_964572555.1 uncultured Devosiaceae bacterium
CTCAATGACGCTGTCATCGTCGCAGTGTTCATAGGCGGTGTGCATATCGGGGCGATGCGCCGTCTCGGGGTCAACGTTGCTGGCCTGCTGGGATCATCTCCCGAACGCGGCGCGGAACGCGCGGCCGCGCTCGGCGTCCCACGAGCCTATCGCGATCTCGACGAATTGCTGGCCGACGGGGAGGTTGATGCTGTGCACGTCACCTCGCCCAATCATGCGCATTACGACCAGGTGAAGCAAATCCTCGAGGCAGGCAAGCACGTTGTCTGCGAGAAACCCCTCGCCATGACCTCGCAACAGTCGGGCGAGATGGTCGAACTTGCGCGCCAAAGCGGCAAGGTTGCTGCCGTCTGCTACAACATTCGCTTCTATCCGCTGAACCAGCATGCCCATGCAATGGTCGCTGCAGGCGAATTGGGCGAAGTGCGCCTGATCAGCGGTAGCTATCATCAGGACTGGATGGCCAAACCAACTGACTGGAACTGGCGCATTGAAGCCGAAAGGGGTGGTGCACTGCGCTCAGTGGGAGATATCGGAACCCACTGGATCGACCTTGTGACCTTCGTCACCGGCATGAAACCCCAAGCGGTGTTTGCAGACCTGGCAACCTTCATTCCGGAACGTCGCAGGCCTGCGGGACCCGTTGAGACCTTTTCTCAGGCAACGGATGCGGGCGAACCCTATCACGTCGAGACCGAGGACGCCGCGACCATCCTCCTGCGGTTTGAGAACGGCGCGCGCGGTGTCATGTCGACCAGCCAGATCAGCCAGGGGCGCAAGAATGCCCTTTCCTGGGACATTGCAGGGTCGAATGGGTCTGCGGCTTGGCATTCCGAAACGCCGGACCATATGTGGCTCGGCCATCGCGACGAGCCCAACCAGATCCTGCAGCGCGACGCGAGCCTGATGAACCAGGTTGGCGCCGCCGCTACGAGCGTTCCCGGAGGGCATGTGGAGGGCTTCGTCGACAGCTTTTTCGCGTTCTTCCGGCAAGTCTACGCCGATATCGCTGTCGGGGGGCGGACGCAGGGATCATACTATGCCGGCTTTGAGGACGGGCATTTCGAGATCGAGTTCTGCGAAGCGGTTCTCAAAAGCGCGCGCTCCGGCCAGTGGGTGGGCTTGGCTGACGCGAGCTGATCAAAAGCCTTGGTAGATAATTCGCCAATGGGTATCGTAGGATAAGGGTAGGAGGGATCATCAAGATGAAGCTGGGGCTCTTGACCGCGCCATTTCCGGACATGGCTCTGAACGAAGTCGCCGGCTGGGCAGCTGAGAACGATCTTGGCATGCTTGAAATCGCCTGCTGGCCCACCTCGGGCGGTGACAAGCGCCGCTATGCCGGCACCGCGCATGTCGACGTGGATGGGCTCGACAAGGCCCACGCTCAGGACATCGTTGCGCAACTTAACGAAAGTGGCGTCGGCATATCGGCTCTCGGCTACTATCCGAACCCCTTGCATCCCGACAAAGGCCATCGTGAGGAAGTCCTCGGTCATCTGAAAAAGGTCATCAGCGCCGCTTCCCTGATGGACATCCCGGTGGTGAACACCTTTCTCGGCGGCGACCGCATGCTCAACGTCGATGACAACTGGACACGGGCACGCGAAATATTCCCCGATATCGTCGCCCACGCCCGCAATTCCGGCGTCACGCTCGCCTTCGAGAACTGTCCGATGATCTTTTCCAATGACGAATGGCCTGGTGGGCACAACATTGCCTACAGCCCCAGAATTTGGCGGCGAATCTTAGAGGAATGGGGCGATGACGTCGGCATGAACTACGACCCCTCGCATCTCGTCTGGCAGATGATCGACCAGGCGCGCTTCATCCGCGAATTCGGGCCGCGCATGGCACATGTCCACGCAAAGGATGTGATGATCGATCAGGACGGGCTCTATGAAAACGGCGTGATGTCCGTGGGCATGGGCTGGCAGATTCCGCGGATGCCCGGGCTGGGCGACGTCGACTGGCCGATCATCTTCGCAGGGCTCTACCGGGCAGGCTATGATGGTCCGGTTATTATTGAACACGAGGATCGCGATTTCGAGGGAAGTGACGACAAGATCAAACGCGGGTTCCTTTTGGCGCGCGACGTCTTGTCTCCATTCATCCACTAACCAATGACCAACCAGTTTTATTAAGGGAGGAGAACCAATGAAACGTCTGGTCCAACTCGCCGCAGTAGCGGCACTTGGCGTCGGCTTTGCAGAAGGCGCCGCGGCCCAATACACGCTCGGCATTTCAAATACGGTGCAGGGCAATGGCTGGCGCGAGGAAATGATCTGCTCGATGAAGGCGCAGGCCTTGGTCTCGGGCGAAGTCGACTCGCTCAACATCGCACACCGCAACACTGACGCGGCAGGTCAGCTTGAGGACCTGCGCAATCTCATCGAGGCGGATGTCGACGCCATCGTCCTTAATCCCGCCAACCCCGAAGGCGTGAACTCGGCCATCAAGGAGGCGACAGATCAGGGCATCACCGTGGTCGCTGTCGACCAGGAAGTGACCGAGGAAAGCGCCTATGTGATGTCGAACAACCAGGAACAGTACGGCTATATCGGCGCCAAGTGGCTGTTCGAG
>CAZNHG010000431.1:0-2581 GCA_964572555.1 uncultured Devosiaceae bacterium
CGGCCCACCACCACTACCGCCAAGTCCCGACATCCGGCCAACGAGTGCCAACTAGTTGGCCACAACGAAAGCGATGGGCAAAGAGCTAGCGGCAGATATTCCCTCCCCCTTGAGGGCGGGGTATGCCGGTGGGCGGGGTGGGGGCCGGGGTCAAAAGGAAACGCAGCCCCACCTCACCCACCACGTCATTCCCGCGAACGCGGGAATCCAACCGAGTCAGTCGGTTGGTAAGGTGGACATGCTGTAGCAGGACCTTCGCCCGATACCGCAGCCTGGGTGCTCCACAGCTTCTGCCATTGGATTCCCATTTTCATGGGAATGACGGAGAGAGTGAGGCAGCCCCGCACACCACACCGCCCCGGCCGAAGAGCCGATCCTCTAGCCCCCACCCTTGCGCACATCCGCCACCGCCACCGTCAGCGCCATGCAGAACGCCATGGAAGCCGAAAGCGAGCGGAACCCGGAGAAATCGTCCTCCGCGATCTCGAACCAGTGCGCCGCCCCGTCCGCGATAGGGCTGAAGACACTGTCTGTGATCGAGACGAGCGGCACGCCGCGCTCCGCGATCATGCGCGCCTGCCGCACCGTCTCGGGCGTATAGCTCGTGAAGCTGATCGCGATGGCCGCGTCCGTGGGCTGCGCGCAGGCGATGATCTCGTCGTCGATCCCCGCCACCGACCCCGGCAGCTGCGCCCTGATGCCCAGCTTGCCGAAGCCGTAGGCCATGTAGCTCGCCAGCGGGAAGGCGCGCCGGCGCGCGATCAGGTAGATCGTCTCCGCCCGCGCGAGCGCCTGCGCCGCGCCGGAGAACGCCGCGATATCGAGCGTTTGCGCCAGGTTGGCGATGGAATCGGCACCCGCCTGCAGGAACCCGTTCACGATATCGGATTCCGGCACGTCACCGGTCTGCCCGCGCAGCGCCGTCAGCCGCTCCTGGTAGCTCGATGCGCGGCCCTTCAGCCGGTCGCGGAACACCGACTGCATGTCCGTGAACCCGGCGAACCCGAGCTGGCGCGCGAACCGCACCAGCGTCGAGGGCTGCACCTGCGCCGCCTCCGCGATGCTCGCCGCCGTCCCGAACGCCACCTCGTCCGGGTTCTGCAGCGCGTATTCCGCCACCTGGCTCAACCGCTTGGGCAGCTCCCCGCGCCGCCCGACGATCGCCGCCCGCAGGCTCTCGAAGTCCCGCGGCGCCTCGCCTTCACCGTCCATTCCGTTCACCCCTCGCCATCCCGTGCTAGATTCCCCCGTCACACCCGGCCATTCCGGCCAGTTTCCACCGGATTTCGTGCCTTGATAAGTTCCCGTAGGGTGGAATACGTATATCATAATGGAACAATCATTGCACAAATGGAATGATTCGGAGATCGGGAGGGTCACGTAATGAGCGACATCGGCATCGGCCTCATCGGCACCGGCTACATGGGCAAGTGCCACGCCCTGGCCTGGAACGCCGTCAAACCGGTCTTCGGCGAACCCGTCACCCCCCGCCTCGTCCACCTCGCCGAGGCCGATCCCGATCTGGCGAAAACCCGCGCGGACGAGTTCGGCTTCGCCCGCGCAACCGCCGACTGGCGGGAGCTTGTCGCCGACCCGGACGTCGCCGTCGTCTCCATCACCGCGCCCAACAGCTTCCACCCCGAAATGGCCATCGCCGCCCTCGAGGCGGGCAAGCATGTCTGGTGCGAAAAGCCCATGGCCCCGGCCTTCGCGGATGCCGAGCGCATGCTCGCAGCGGCAAACAAGGCCGGCACCGTGGCGGCCCTGGGCTACAACTACATCCAGAACCCCGCCATCCGGCACATTGCCCAATTGATCGCAGACAATACCATCGGCCCCCTCACCCATGTCCGCATCGAGATGGACGAGGATTTCATGGCCGACCCCGCCGCCCCCTTCTCCCTCAAGAGCGAAGCCGCCTCGGGCTACGGCGCCATCGACGATTTCGGCGTCCATCTCCTCTCGCTGGTCACCACCCTCGCCGGCCCAATCGAGGCGGTCATGGCCGACATGGCCAAGCCCTATCCCGACCGCGCCACGGCCGGGGGAAGCCGCCGAGACGTCGAGACCCACGACATCGCCAACGTCCTGATGCGCCTTGCAAACGGCGCGTCCGGCGTCGCCATGGCCAACCGCGCCGCCCGCGGCCGCAAGGGCCGGATATTCATCCAGATCTTCGGCGCCGACGGCGCGATCGTCTTCGATCAGGAGCGCATGAACGAGTTCGGGCTCTACCTCTCCGCCGACCCCGCCGGCGAGCAGGGTTTCCGCACCATCCTCACAGGTCCCCAACACCCGCCCTACGACCGCTTCATCCCCGCCCCCGGCCACGGCCTCGGCTTCAACGACCTCAAGATAATCGAGGCCCACGAACTGCTTGCAGCCATATCGGGCGAGAACGCTCACCTCATCGATTTCGACACCGGTATCGGGATCGAGCGGGCCGTCCACGCCATGGCGCGCTCGCACGCGGAGGAGCGCTGGGTAAGGATCGGCGCCTAAACGAACGTACTCCGCGCCGCTGTAACCTCTTCGGCAATGAAGTCGGACACCACCGAAACCCGCCGGATCGCCCGCAAAT